>DASQRV010000465.1:0-9717 GCA_035642735.1 Steroidobacteraceae bacterium | reverse complement strand
CACGTCGATGCGCTTGGCGCCGAGGTCCCACTTGCCCTTGACGAGCACCAGGTAGCGTTTCTCGAACGAATTCGCACGCATGAGCGCATGGAGTTCCCGGAGTACCGCCGCGCGGCGCGCGACGAGCAGGCAGCCGCTGGTGTCACGGTCGAGGCGGTGCACGAGCTCTAGGGTCTCCTCGGGTCGAGTCGACCGCAGCGCCTCGATCACTCCGAAGCTCACGCCACTCCCGCCGTGCACCGCAACCCCCGCCGGCTTGTCCAGCACCAGCAGGTTCTCGTCCTCGTGCACGATCGAGCCCTCGATGCGGCGCGCCAGGTCAGGGCCGGGCCGGGTTGGAGCGGCGACCGTTGCCAGGCGCATGGGCGGAATCCGGACCCGATCGTGCAGCTGCAGGCGCAGCTCGGGCCCGGCCCGGCGGCCATTGACCCGCACCTCACCTTTGCGAATCACCCGGTAGATGCGGCTGCGGGGGACCGAGCCGAGGCGCCGCTGGAGGCAGTTGTCCAGGCGCTGGCCGGCCTCTTCCTCACCGACCTCGAAATGCTGGACTTCGGTGCGGATTTCGGCGGGATCGACTGCAGGGGTCGGGTTTTTAGCGTAAGGCATTGTTTCTACAACGGTCAATCGAGTATACTGCCATTGTAGTCCGCCAAGCGGACACGCCAATCGGTGGCGGCAGTGGCCGCCGCCCGTTTAGTTGGCCTCTTGAACGAGGCCATCGCTTGGGCCGCCAAGATCGCGCCAGCTGCGTCGAATACCGAGCTTCGGACTTCCGCAGTCAGCGCCGTCGGTAGAGTTCATCGAAGGTTACCTTTAGGACCGCCCCAATTTGGACCGCGGTCATCAACGTGAATAACGAGATTCGCTCTCATTCGCCGGGTTTAGGAAATCTTCGCTGCCGCGGGCAGGAGTTCCCGTGGCCTCCCGAGGTGTGCTTGCCGGCCCTTCACCGCACAGTAGGGGCACATGAAGAGAATGCTAGTGAATGCAACTCAGGAAGAGGAGTTGCGCGTCGCTCTGGTTGATGGACAGAAACTGTTTGACCTGAGTATCGACTTACCTTCCCGCGAACAGAAGAAAGCCAACATCTACAAGGCGCGTATCTCGCGCATCGAACCCTCGCTCGAGGCGTGTTTCGTCGATTACGGCGCCCAGCGTCACGGTTTCCTGCCGCTGAAGGAGGTTTCCAAGGAGTACTTCCGCCAGCCCGTGCAGGGCGGACGGATGAACATCCGCGAGCTGCTTTCCGAGGGCCAGGAAGTCATCGTCCAGGTGGAGAAGGAAGAGCGCGGCAACAAGGGTGCCGCACTCACGACCTTCATCAGCCTCGCGGGCCGCTTCCTCGTCCTCATGCCGAACAACCCGCGCGCGGGCGGCGTCTCGCGCCGCATCGAGGGCGAGGACCGTGACCAGATGCGCGAGGTCATGAGCCAGCTGAAGATCCCCGACGGCATGGGTGCCATCGTGCGGACGGCCGGAGTCGGCCGCTCGGTCGAGGAGCTGCAATGGGACCTCGACAATCTCAAGACCCAATGGGAGCAGATCGAGGCTGCCGGGAAAGATCGCGGGGCACCGTTCCTGGTGTTCCGCGAAAGCGACGCCGTCACACGGGCCATGCGCGATTACCTCTCCGACGACATCGGCGAGGTTCTGGTCGACAGCCCGGCGGCCTTCCAGAAGGCGCAGGAGTACATGCAGCGCTTCATGCTGGCGGATGCGCAGCGACGGCTGAAGCTCTATACCGACGACATTCCCCTCTTCACCCGCTTTCAGATCGAGAGCCAGATCGAGTCGGCCTACGCGCACAAGGTCCAGCTGCCATCCGGTGGCAGCATCGTCATCGATTACACCGAGGCGCTGGTATCGATCGACATCAATTCCGCGCGCGCGACGCGCGGCAGCGATATCGAGACCACGGCGACCAATACCAATCTGGAGGCCGCCGACGAGATCGCCCGCCAGCTGCGCATCCGGGACATCGGCGGCCTGATCGTCATCGATTTCATCGACATGGAGTCCACCAAGAACCAGCGCGAGGTCGAGGACCGGCTGCGCGACGCAGTAAAAATGGACCGGGCCCGCATCCAGATCGGGCGGCTGTCGCGCTTTGGTCTGCTGGAGATGTCGCGGCAGCGCCTGCGCCCCTCGCTCGGGGAATCGAGTCACATCGTCTGTCCGCGGTGTGTCGGGATCGGCAGCATCCGCAGCGTCGAGTCCATGACGCTCGCCGTGTTGCGCCTGATCGGCGAGGAGCTGCGCAAGGACCGCACGGCGCGGGTGATCGCGCAGGTACCGGTCTCGGTGGCCACCTATCTCATCAACGAAAAGCGTGAATGGTTGCGCACGCTCGAGGACAAGAGCGAGGCGGAGCTGATCGTCGTGCCGAATGAGAACATCCAGACTCCGGAATACTCGATCCGGCGGGTGCGCGACGACGAGATGGAGCTGCCCGAGCAGCGCCAGGCGACCTACCTCATGCCGACGGCACCGGAAGTGACGGAGCCCGGCACGCAGGACCGCAAACCGCCGCCGGAGCCCGCCGCGGTGGCCCCGCTTCTGCCAGCCACCTCGGCCCCGGTCGCGGTGCCACCCGCAGCGCCCCCAGCCGCGACGCCTGCGCCCGCGCACGATGGCTTCTGGACGCGTTTTAAGAAAATCCTGGCCGGCGAGCCGGCCACCCCGGCGACACCCGAGCCGGCGCCGGAAGCGACTGTTACCAGTGCCGCTCGGCCGGGGCGGCGTGATGAGGGGCAGCGGCGCGATGAGGGACAACGACGCGAGGGGCGGCGCGACCATGGGCGCCACTCGCGTTATGCCGACGGCGCCCGACGCGACCGCGATGGCCGCCGCGAGGGCCGTGACCGGGATCGTGGCAGGGATCACTCTGATCGGGACCGCAACCGCGAGCGGGGTCGCCGCCAAGAGCCATCCGGCGAGCGCGGTGGCGAGCGCCTTGCCGAGCGTGCCGGTGATCGCAACGGTACCGAGCGCCAGGCCGTCGATCGCCAGAACGGCGACCGCAACATCCCCGAGGCGCCTCGTCAGGACACCGCCGCGGGAGTGGCGAACTCAGCGCCTCCTCAGGAAGGGCGTTCCGAGCGCCCGGAAGGCCGCGGTCGCGGCCGGCGCGGGCGCCGGCGTGGACGGCGCGGCGGCGGTGGTGGTGCGCGCGAAGGCGTCGCGCCACAGGGCACGACAGAAATGACGGCCGCGGCGCCCGATGCTGGCGCGGCAAGCTCCGGCAACGGTCACCACGACACTCCCGCACCGCAGGCGGAGCGCGAGGCACATGAGCGTGCCGCGCCGCAATCGCGACCCGAATCGGCACAGTCCGCCGCGCATGAATCCCACGTCGAGCCACGTGAGTCGGGTGGGTCGCAGGAGAGCGTGCCGATCGCGCACTTCGAGCCGAGTCCGCGGCCGGAATCCGGCACCGCGTCGAACAAGCCCTACGTGGTCTGGTCTTCCACACCGGAGAAGGACAGCGGTCCCCGCGGCCCGGACGAATGACGCGGCGGGGGTCCCGGCGGGGTCCCCGCGAAAATTCCGCGTCTGCAAATCGGTTTCAGGCCGCCCGGGCGCGCTGACGCACGTAGCCCAGGAGCCCGCGCGCGGCGGCTTCGACGAGGTCGAGTACTTCCTCGAAACCGTTGGGTCCACCGTAATAGGGGTCGGGCACTTCCTCGGGCTCGCGTTGTGGCGAGAATTCCAGAAACAGCCGCAGGCGCTCACGAGCCTGCTCCGGCACACGCCGGTGCAACACCGCGAGATTCTCGCGATCCATGGCGAGAATGAGATCGAAGCGCTCGAAATCGCCCGGCTCGACGATGCGCGCGCGCAGCGTCTCGAGGTCATAACCGCGCCGCGCGGCGGCCGCCCGCATGCGCGGGTCGGGAGGCTCGCCGACGTGATAGCCCGCGGTGCCGGCGGAATCCACTTCGAGCCCGAGCTCGGGCGCTTCACGCGCGGCGAGCGCGCGCACCACCGCTTCAGCCGTCGGCGATCGACAGATATTTCCCAGGCAGACAAATAGGATGCGCATAGCGGTCTGTTACAGCCTTTCCGTGACATCGCCTACCCCGTATCCCGGAGTGTAGTGCAGCGCAGCAGCGTCCGTTGTCGGAATTCTTTACGCGCTGCGCGCGGACGGGCGGTGTAACCTGCAGCCGGACGGGGGTGTCACCTGGGAGCACATTCCATGAGCACTCGATCCCGAACAATCAAAGGGACCTGCGCCGCGGGCGCGTTGGCGCTCACCTGCGTCGTTGCGCAGGCGGCTCCGATTGATTGGAACGCCTGGACCTCCGCCACCGGCGGCACGATTGCACCGGACTCCGTCGGGGTTACCTTTGCGATCGCCGGAACCGGCTCGGTGAATAACCTGGTGCCCAACTATCCAAGCTACACGCCGACGACCACGTTTGCCGACGGAACCGTCGTGAATAACGCACCGGTCCCTGCTGACGCCATCATTCAACTGGTAGGCGGCAACACGAACGTCAACACGGTCACGTTCTCGAAGCCGGTCGTCAACCCGGTGATGGCGATCTGGAGTCTGGGAGCTGCCGGTACCCAGGCCTCGTTCGACTTCACCAGCGTGACTCCGGTGTTTGTCTCAGGAGGTCCCAGCGCTGAATACGGAGGCTCAGCAATCACGATTTCGGGCAATGACGTGTTGGGTGCTGAGGGCAACGGCACGGTGCAGTTCATCGGGACCTTTACGAGCCTCTCATGGACGAACCCCACATTCGAAGACTGGTATGGATTTAATGTCGGCATCGCGGGGGTCGGGGGCTCAGTTGGCGCACCGGAGCCCTCGACGCTGGCGTTGTTCGGTATCGCCTTGCTTCCATTCGCGGCGACCTTCTGGCGTCGTGGCCGCCGGTTTGCCCAGGCACCGGCCGGCTGAGCTGAGATGAACGCCCCGGCCAGTCACGGCCGGGGCTGATTCCTACCGTACGCTATAGCCCCGGCCCTCGAGGCAGGCCCGCATGGCGCGCTTGTAATCTTCGCCCCTGGCGACGGTCTGGTCGGGGGCGACGCCACCGCCAGCCTGGGTCGGGTCGAAGCCGGTCTGCGACGCTGCCCACTTGTGACACTCGTACCGGTCATTCGCCTGCTGCTCCGGCGATTGGCCGCCTTGTGGGTAGACGAAGATGTCTTCCCCCTCCGGCGGCGGGCCGTTCGCGGACGGTGGCGGTGCGCCGGCATACTCCGGCCCCTGCGGACCGGTAACCGCGCTGCTCGGATCAGCGGGTGCGTCCACGACCTCGTAACCCTGCGGCCCCGCATACGTGTAGTAGGTCTCGTTGGCGTAGTAGTACGGGACACCGCCGAACCACACCGTGGTGTAGAAAGGCGGAAGCACCGGCACGAACACGCCGACCGGCGGCCCCACGACCACGAAGGCCGGACCGCGCGGTGCGTACCAGACGCCACCGGAATAGTAGTAGTGAACGCCTCCGTGGGCGACAACGTAAGACCTGCCCGGGACCGTGGCGACCTCGACGCCACGCGTCGTGTAGTAATGATTGTGATTGTGTTGGGTGTCATAGTGCGGCGGCGCCTCGCGCCCCGAGTGGCTCCCATGGCCGTGCTCGGCCTGCTGCGCTCCCGCGCCCGCCGTCATGAGCAACAACAACACACCCGCAGCGGCGCTGATCGCCTGGCTCGTGTTCGGCATGCTCATAGGGTTACTTGACGCTGTAGCCACGCGCATCGAGACAGGCACCGAGCGCACGCCGGAAGTTGGCCGCCTGCTGTTGCATGTGCGCGAGTGCGCGCTGATCGGTCACGGTGTAGGTCTGTGATTGCCGGGCATTCTGCTCCGCCGCCGTGCCGATTGCACCGCCGACAACAGCACCGGCGAGCGCTGGACCCGGTCCGTGGAACGGACCGCCGATGACCGCGCCCAGGATGGCGCCGGTCACGGCACCGGCAGCCGTTCCCGATCCCGGCGGCGGGCCGCTCACGACGTGCACCTGCTGCTGGGGTGGTACCCCCGGCGCACTCGGGTCGAAGCCCGTCTGCTGCGTCGCCCAGATGCTGCATTCGTAGTGGTCACGATCCTGCTGCTCCGGCGTCTGACCGCGCGTCGGATACGCGAAGACGCTGGAGTTGACCGGCGGCGGGGACGGCTGCTGATAGACGACTCCTCGCGCGGGCGGCGGCGGTGGCGCCGGCCGCTGCTCGGGCGGCGGCGTCGTCGCACAACCAACCAACACGCCACCGCCCGCAAGCAGCGTCGTCACGATCGCGCTGCGAACGGCTCTCTCGACTCGAATCTTCATCGGCACAGCTCCAAGTGTCGAACCCTCGTCAAAAAACGCGCTTTGCAACCCCGGCGTTGACAGCGGCAACTCACAGAACTTCCTGGGATTTTGACGCCGCTGCCGGGGGACTAGTTCAACGCTGCTGCCAGGGCACCGCAAGACACGCGCGAGGTCACTGTGAGCAATTGTGAGCCGCACGCCTTCCCTGAACCACACGTTCAGTTTAACGCTTGTGTGCCGGCGGAGCGATCTGCGCCCTCACGCGCTCGAGGTCAGCGAGTGTGTTCACGTCCGGCCCCGGGCGCTCGAGCGCCTCCTCGACATGGATCCGTAAACCATGCTCGAGCGCGCGCAGCTGCTCGAGCTTTTCGCGCTGCTCGAGCATTCCGTGTGGCAACTGCGCGAATCGCAGCAGCGAGGCGACGCGATAGGCATAGATACCGCGGTGGCGGCGGGCGCCGGCGAAATTGCTCTGGCTCGCCAGCCCCAGCGGCGCGCTGTCGCAATTCCAGGGAATCGGGGCGCGGCTGAAATAGAGCGCCATGCCGTGGATATCGGTCACGACCTTGACGACGTTGGGATCGAGCAGCTCCTCGAGCGATTCGAGCACGGTGGCGAGCGTGCCGATGTCGCCCGCCGGGTTATTAGCTAACAGCGCGGCAACCTGTGCGATCGCGGCCGCCGGGATGAGGGGCTCATCCCCCTGCACGTTCACCACGATCTCGTCCGCGGCCCACTGGCGTGAACGCGCGACCTCGGCGATGCGATCGGTACCGGAGGTGTGTGTGCGCGCGGTCATGACGACCTCTGCGCCGAACTCGCGCGCAGCGCCGGCGATGCGCTCATCGTCGGTGGCAATCAACACCTCGCTCGCACCCGCGGATGAGGCGCGCTCGTACACCCACTGCAGCATCGGTCTGCCGCCGATCGGCAGCAGCGCCTTGCCGGGAAGCCGTGTCGAGGCGAAACGCGCGGGAATCACCACCCGGAACAACGTGGACCTCGCGCCTGCCGTGCCGCTCAGCGCTCGAGCAGCGGATCGTCGGCGGCGAGCTGGCGCGCCTCCTCCTCGAGCATCACCGGCACCGCGTCACGGATCGGGTAGGCGAGCCGGTCCAGGCGGCAGACCAGCACCTGCGCCTCGCGGCGGAACTGCAGCGGTCCCTTGCATACCGGGCAGGCGAGTATCTCGAGCAGTCGCGCATCCACAGTCACGGACCTCCGGCGGTCGCAGTGGTACGCACCCTGGCGAGCACGCGCGTGAGCAGCTCCTGCGCATCGTGCGCCGTGAGCTGCGCGCTGACCGGTACGTACCACAGTCGCGGGTTGGCGAATGAGCGGGATTTTACGGCATCTTTCTCGGTCATGAGTACCGGGAGAGCGTCGGCGAACGCCACTTGTGCCGCGCTCAGGGGATGGTGATCCGGAAAGGCATGCTCGATCACCTCGAGGCCGTGCGCGCGCAACTCACTGAAGAAGCGCTGCGGGTTGCCGATGCCGGCCACGGCGTGCACGCGCTGTCCGTTGAACGACCCGAGCGGCCGCCGCGAGCGCTCATCCAGGCTCACGACCTCCGTAGCTTCGAGTTGCATGCCGAGCACTACGCCCGGCAGCAGTGGCGCGAGCGAGCCGCGCGTCACAGCGCCATTCACAACCACCGCATCCACCTGCCGCAGCCGCGATGCCGGCTCGCGCAGCGGACCGGCCGGCAGCAGGCGGCCGTTGCCGATACCGCGCGCACCATCGATCACCACGATCTCGCAGGAGCGCGCGAGCCGCAGGTGCTGCAGGCCATCGTCCGCGAGGATGACATCCACGCCATCGGCAGCGAGCACGCGCGCCGCCGCGAGCCGGTCGATGCCGACTACCGTTGGGCAGGCGCTGCGGCGCGCCAGGATGAGTGGCTCGTCACCGACCTCCTGCCAGAGTGAGTCGGGCGCGACGCGTCGCGGTGCGCGGCCGGTGCGGCTGCCGTAACCGCGCGCGACGATTCCGACGCGCAGACCGGCGGCTCGCAATGTCTGCGCCAGCCACAGGGTGAGCGGCGTCTTGCCCGTGCCGCCCACGGTGAGGTTGCCGACCACCACCACCGGTCGGCCGGCGCCCGCACTCCGCGCCCATCCGGTGGCGTAGGCACGCCGGCGCAGCGCCACCAGCCCGCCGTACAGCCAGGCGAGGGGCTGCAGGAGCGAGGGGCCCGCGTGCTCGCGATACCACAGCTCGGTGAGCGCTCGCTCCATTGGCCGCCCGCCCGTCAGTCGGAGAACTGCAGGCGATGCAGCTGGGCGTACAGGCCATCGTCAGCCAGCAGCTGCAAGTGCGTACCGCACTCGGCAATCTTGCCGCCATCGAGCACCAGAATGCGATCGGCCTGTTCGACCGTGGAGAGGCGGTGAGCAATGATGAACGTCGTGCGGTGGAGCAGCAGCTGCGCGAACGCCGCCTGGATGTGCCGCTCGGACTCGGTGTCGAGCGCGGAAGTCGCCTCATCCAGGATCAGGATCGGCGCGTCCTTGAGCAGCGCGCGGGCGATGGCGATGCGCTGGCGCTGCCCGCCCGAGAGCAGCATGCCGCGGTCCCCGACCAGCGCGTCGAGTCCCGCGGGCTGAGCGCGGATGAACTCGAGGCAATGCGCCGCCTCGGCGGCACGCAGGATCTCGTCATCGGGCACCTCGCGTCCGAAGGCAATGTTATTGCGGATGGTGTCGTTGAAGAGCACCACTTCCTGGCTCACTACGGCAATCTGCTCGCGCAGGTTCCTGAGCTCGTAGTCGCGCACGTCGCGGCCGTCGATGCGCACGCTGCCGCTGGCAACGTCGTAGAAGCGCGGCAGCAGGTTGACCAGCGTCGACTTGCCGCTGCCCGAGCGGCCGACGATCGCCAGGCTCTCCCCGGGAGCGACCTCCAGCGACACGTCGGTGAGCGCGGCGGGACGCCTGGCCGGCTCAGCCGCCCTGCCCTCCGCGGTCGGATAGCTGAACGAGACGTGCTCGAACTGCACCGCACCCCGGACCCGAGCGACGCGCAGCGTGCCGCCCTTAGGCTCGGCCGGCTCATCGAGCACCTCGAACAGGCTCTGCCCCGCGGCGATCCCCTGCTGCAGCGGACCTGCCACCCCGACCAGGTCGCGCAACGGCTGCGCGACGCCGACCAGCGCGGCGATGAAGCCGAGCATGTCGCCCATGCTCATGCGGCCGTGAATCGCATCGGCGATTGCAATCCACAACACGATCGCGGCGCCGATGGCGGTCACCTGCTGCACCACGGGGTTGGAGATGCCCCGGGTCAGGATCAGCCTCATGTTGGAGCGCAGGTTGTGGTCATTGACCGCATCGAACTGCGCCTGCACGTGCCGCTGGGCGTTGTAGACCTTGACCAGTCGCGGCGCCTCGAAACTCTCCTTGGCGACCCGCGTGACGTCCCCCATGGAGTCCTGGATACG
>DASQRV010000464.1:0-4235 GCA_035642735.1 Steroidobacteraceae bacterium | reverse complement strand
CCGGATTCGCACTGATCGCGGGGGTGGGTAGCCGCCCGTACCACAGCGCGAGCACACACAGTCCGAGCACCGAGCTCAGGTACTGGAGTGCGTGGAAGATCGTGCCGTCGTAGGGGCCGATGACCACCGGCGCACTCAGTGCCTCCACGCGGTGCACCATCCAGCCGTCCCCGTGCGTGAAGGAATCCCACAACAGGTGGGTCCACACACCGAGCAGGATCGCCGGCGCCGCAAAGGCCCATTCGACCGGGCGGTGAAAAGGCAGGAGAGCGCGCAGGCACAGCGCGCGCGCGCGCGCCGAGAGCAGCGCCGTGAGCGGCCGCTGCAGCACGACGAGGCTCGCGAGCAGCGCATACCCGATAGCTAAGTCGACGGTGAAGGAGTGCGCGAAGACGTGGGTCACCGGGAAGTAGCGGAAGATGCTGCCGGGCAGGTAGTACGGCAGGTCGGGCACCAGGGCACCGACGATGAGGGGCGCCATACGCAGGTGGCGCACACCGCGTAGGGGGAGTACCGCCGCCGGATGCGCCAGGGTGAAAGGCACGCGCGCCTTAGTTCGACTTCTGCATGCGCGGAACCACCTGCACGCTGAAGTCCCGGCCGACCCAGCCGGTGAGCGACCGGTAGGTGAGGTCGATGCGCTGCCCGGCTCGCAGCCGCCGTGGGTCGATCTCCACCACGTGCAGTCCGAGCGGATTGGCGAGAGTGTGCTGCTCGCGCACGTCCTGCCAGCCATCGAGTCCCCAGCGCACCGCCCCCGGCTCGCGCAGCGCAATGGTGAGCGCACAGCCCTCGGGCACCTCGTTGACCGCCGCCTGCTCCGCCCAGATCACGCGCGTGAGCGGTGGACGCTCGCCGCGATAGCGCTCCCACACCGAGGCCGGTCGATCGAACGGGCGCTGCAACCGGCGCGAGGCGGCGAGCTTCAGGTATTCGGCATGCGCCCACACGAGCGGCATGGCGGCGCCGGTCGGGCGCCCCGGCGCGAGCCCGCGTCCGGGAATGGGTGCCGCGTCCCACACCTGTTCCGGCAGCATGCCGCCGGAGGAGGCCATGCGCGTCATCGCCACGAGGAATGGCAGCGGATCGCGGCCGCGGCACAGCTCGTAGTGCCCGCGCTCGCCGGTGAGCAGGGGCCAGCCCCGCCCGCGCCCGGTGCCATCGTACGCGCCGCCGTCGTCGTGCTCGCCGTAGCCATCCTCGTTGTATCGATGCCAGACCGCGCCCGCGGGGGTGTCCGCTTTCAACAGCGCATCGACCACTTTGACCGTGGCGAGGATCAGCGGATCGTCCGCCCGCCGCAATCCGAAGCGCACTAGCTGCAGGAAGTCGACGCCCACCTGGGCGCCGACCGGCAGGCCCGGATCGTTCTGCAGGTTGCGGATCGGCAGTACGCCCTTGGGTCGGTCGGCGATGAGGGTCTGCTCGGGCGCCACGCGCACGTAGTAGCCCGGCACGCCGTAGAGTTGCGCCAGCGGTGCGTCTTCGCCGACGGAAGTCCAGCTCTCCAGGCGTGCATTCCAGTAATCGGCGATGGCGAGCGCCAGGTCGCGGCCCTCCGGGGGCAGGTACGGGGCACCGGCCACCAGTGCCGAGATGCACACCGCGAGTGTGAAGGTGTTGAGTCCGGCATTCTCTTCCCAACGGTCCTGCTGACTCACCGGGCCCATACGCGCGAGGTATGACAGCGCACGGCGGATCATGTCGCGCACCTCGGTACCCTCGAGCGCGTCGCGCTCATCGAGCGTGACCGCCAGGAGCACCGGGAAGGCCGTCTCATCGAGCTGCAGGCCTTCCCAGTAGGCCTTGCCGCCGAGCCACTGGTTCTGGCTCCAGTGCCCGTCGGCGTGCTGCGTGGCGAGCAGGTAGCGCAGCGTATTACGCGCTTCGCGCAGCGCGCCCACGGCGAGCAGTGCGCCGGAGCTCTCGACCAGGTCCCGCGGCCACACCAGGTGGTAGCCCGGCCGCTCCTCGCGAGTGTTGCCCCAGGGCACACTGAGTGAAGCCACCATCGCGCCGGGGTAGGTCTTGTCCTGGTGCGCCCGCAGCACCATGGCGGAGATGCGCACCTGCTCGGCGCATTCCGCGGGCAGATCGGTGGTGAGAACCTCGTGGCCACACTGACCGTGCCAGCGCGTCCAGGCGACGAGCTGCCGCTCCCAGCTGACGGCGAAGGGCTCCGACAGCGCGGTGAGTGAGAGTGTCGCGGCCGACTCCGGACTGCTGCCGAAGCCGAGCGCCAGCACGGCCTGCCGGGGCAGCTCGCCGATGAGCGCCACGTTGCCGGGACCTGCGCTGTCGTACTCCCAGGTGAGGCCACCGTTGCGCGCAAAGTCCTGCCAGCCGTCGCTGCTGCCGACGTTGCCGGCGCTCGCACGGCCAAACGCCTCCTGCTGCTGCGGCGTCGCCGCGGCAAGCGCCAGAGCGAACGGCCCCTGCTCCGCCCACAACACCCGCCGCCCGCGGTACGAGACGACCTGGGCGCGGTTGTTCGTGCCGGTGCCGCCGAGATGCGGCGCGAGCAGCGCGTAGGGCTTCAGGCCCTCATCGCCCGCGAGGCTCACCTCGATGAGCAGCACATCGCGGTGCTCGCACGGCGTTACCCGCAGAGTGAGGTCGAAGCGCGCGTGACGGTGGACGATATGCACCGCCGGTACACCCGGGGCTGCGAGCTGAATGACGTACTTCCACAGCCGCTTGACCTCGACCCAGAAGCCCGCGCCATCGCCCACGAGAAAACCGAGATCGCGGATCTGTGGGATGTCGACGCGCGGACAGTAAACCTCGTTGATGATGCCGCCGCCGATCGTGAACCACAGTCGCGAGGAGCCGAGCGCGCAGCTCACCATGTCCTTGTTGCTGCTGCTCCAGGTGGGCGCGAGTCCGGGAGCCCCGGGCGCCTCGCTCATCGCCGCTTGCGGACCCGAAGCAAGGCCGCAGACGAGGTGATCACGCCGGAGCGGGGGTCCCACAACCGCAGGCCGCCGATGAAGGCGTGGTTGTTGCCCCCGAGGCGCACGCCGCGCGGGAGCTTCTTCAGTCGCTTGGCGTTACCGCCGCCGAGCACCACGTAGTCCGCCTCGAACGCGGCATTGAGATCGGCGATCACCTTGCGCACCGCCTTGCGCCAGCGGCGGTTGCCGAGGCGCTCGCGGCCGCGCTCGCCGACGTAATCCTCGAAGGTGCGGCCGCGCCGGTAGGGCATGTGCCCGATCTCGGTCGGCTCGACCACCCCGTCCACGATGAGCGTCGCTCCCAGCCCGGTGCCGAGCCCGAGAAACAACATGCGCCCGCCGCGATAACTGCCGATGGCCTGCATGGCCGCATCGTTGATCACCCGTACCGGCCGGCCGAACGCCGCGGCGAAGTCGTAGCCGACCCAGCCCTTGCCGAGGTTGTGGGGCTCGGCGGCAATGCGGCCGTGATAAACCAGGCCCGGATAGCCGATGGAGACTGCCTCGTAGCGCTGTCCGTCGCGGAGCTTGCACACGCGGCGAGCCATGCGGCCCGGTGTCATCGAGAGGCCGGACTCGAACTCGGCAGCCGTACGCTGCTCGCCGACGCGGAACTTCACGTGCGTGCCGCCGACATCGATCACCAGGATGTACTTTCGAGCGGGGGCGCGCGGGACTTCCCTTTTGGCCGCCATCGGGCGATTCTCCCCGGATTCCGCGATGATGGCCACCGCTCTCCCGGGCGGTAATGAAAGGCGGGCGCACGTGATTCTGCAGTGGCGAGGGTGTCTGCCTGTTGCTGCGGCGATCCTCGGCATGAGCGCGGCTTGCAACCGGGCAGGCGACGGCACGGCAACCTCCAGGGTGATGGGCGACATCGACGTGGCGGCGGGCGAGCACACCGGCGATGTCTCCACGGTCAACGGCTCGATCCGCATCCGAGAGAACGCGGTCGTGGCCACCGCACACACAGTCAACGGCAGCATCTCCCTCGAGCCGCACGCGAGCGCCGCCGAGCTCAAGACCGTCAACGGCTCGATCCGGCTCGAGCCGCGGGCGCGCGTGAGCGGCGATGTGAATACCGTCAACGGCGGGCTGAGTCTTGCGGATGGCGCGGAGGTGGGCGGTCAGCTCGGCAACGTCAACGGCCCGATCCGCGTCGCCGCCGCCCACGTCGGCGGCGGCGTCGAAACCGTGTCGGGCGGCATCGAGCTCGGGCCGGCTGCGAGCGTCGACGGCGGCCTGCACGTGCACGAGAACCACAGCCTCCTGAGCTCGCTC
>DASQRV010000463.1:0-2808 GCA_035642735.1 Steroidobacteraceae bacterium | reverse complement strand
GGGCCCTCGCGGGCGCACTCGGCGTGTTCGCCGCCGCGGGTGCCGCTCCGTGGGCGGAGGGCGCCGTCGCGGCGCTCGCGGTGGTCGGCTCGGTGCACGGCGCGCTGCTGCTCGCGGCCCGCGCCGGGCGCACGGACGATGTCCAGCAGAGCCTCGGCTGGATCTACAGCGGCTACGCCGCGGCGCTGTGCGTTGCGGCGATCGTCGTGCTGCCGATCATCGACCGCTGGCAGGATCTGCCCGCGCTCGCGCGGCGCATCCACGCGGACACCGCGCACGAGCGGCTCGCGCTGCTCGATCCGGATGAGACGACGATCGCCATGCTCGACTTCCGGCTCCAGACGCCGTTCACGATACTGACGCCCGCGGACGCTGGAGGTTCAGGCAGCGCGGCAGCGGCGCGCGGCGCAGCCACGCCGGCTGTTGAGACCAGTAAGCAGCAACTCGTGGCCGACTGGTTCAGAGACGAGGGACCCGCGGCGCGCGTCCTGGTGCTCCTTCCCGGCCACGCGCCGGGGAATGTCACGCTGTGGCTCGGGCGCTTCCTGCGCCGCGCTCCGGCTGATGGCGATGGTGTCGCCGCGGCGCTGATCGCAAGCGGCACGGCCGTGCTCGTGCAGCGCTACGAACTCCCGCAGGGGCGGCGCTACGCGCTGCTCGGGCCACCTTCCTGAAGCCAACCACTCGAGTCGCGTACACACGGAACCCACGCATGTCACAACATCCAGCCTCGCTCGCCCGCAACCTGCGCAACCGCCACATCCAGCTGATCGCCATCGGCGGAACGGTCGGTGTCGGCTTGTTCCTCGGCTCCGCGAAGGCCATTCACGACGCCGGCCCCGGATTGCTGCTCGCCTATGCGCTCGGCGGGGTGGCGATCTTCTTCATAATGCGCGCGCTCGGGGAGCTGCTGACGTACCGCCCGGTAGCGGGCTCGTTCGCGACGTATGCGGATGAGTTCTGCGGGCCGCTGCCCGGGTTCGTGACCGGCTGGTCCTACTGGTTCGCGTGGGTCGCGACGGTGATGGCGGAAATCACCGCGATCGGCATCTACGTGCAGTTCTGGCTGCCCCACATACCACAGTGGCTGCCACCGCTCGTCGCGCTGCTGGTGCTCTACGGCACCAACCTGCTCGCGGTGCGGGTGTTCGGCGAGCTCGAGTTCTGGTTCGCGCTCATCAAGGTGGTGACCATCGTCGCGCTGATCCTCGCCGGGCTGTTCGTGATCGTGTTCCACGCCGGAGCGCTCGGCGCGAGCGCCCGTTTCTCCAATCTCTGGACGCACGGCGGCTTCTTTCCCTTCGGTGTGCTCGCCGTGCTGCTCACGCTGCAGATCGTGATGTTCGCGTACGAGGGCGTGGAGCTCATCGGAGTCACGGCTGGCGAGGCAGCCGACCCGGCGGTGGTGCTGCCGCGGGCCACCAACGGCATCATCGCCCGCATTCTCCTCTTCTACCTCGGGGCGCTCTTCATCATCATGTCGCTCGTCCCCTGGACCGAGCTCGACCCGAGGATGAGCCCGTTCGTGTTCGTCTTCGGCAAGCTCGGCCTGCCCGGCGCGGGCACCATCATCAATCTCGTGGTCATCACCGCGGCCGCCTCATCCTGCAACAGCGGACTCTTCAGCACCGGCCGCATGCTGTGGACGCTCGGGCAGCGCGGCCAGGCGCCGCGTGTCTTCGCAGCGTTGAATTCCCAGCAGGTGCCGGCGGCCGGCATCCATGCTTCCGCGGCCGTGATGATGATCGGCGTGGCGCTGAACTACCTGGTTCCCGAGCGCGTGTTCACCATCGTGACCAGTGTCGCGCTCATCGGCACACTCTGGACCTGGGGAGTGATTCTCGTGTCGCACGCCAACTACCGGCGGGCGGTTGCCGCCGGCCGCGCCAAGGCCGCACCCTTCCGCATGCCCGGAGCGCCGTTCGCCAACTGGATCGTGCTGGCGTTCCTGGTGCTGGTCGCCGCGCTGCTGTGGGCGCGGCCCGACACGCGTGTCGCGCTGTACGTCGCTCCCCTGTGGTTCGGGCTGCTGATCCTGGGTTATCTGCTGACGCGCGCGCGCACCGCGCGCGCACAGCCCGCCTGAGCCGGCTCGACCACGTGGGCCTTTCCGCTACATGGGCGACTCGCCCCCGCCGATGAGACCGCCGCCATCGACGACCACCGTCTGCCCGGTCATGAAGTTGCCGGCGCGCGAGGCGAGCATCACCGCGATGCCTGCGACATCATCCGGCTCACCGAGACGACGTAGCGGATAACGGCGCGCCAGTGCCGCCGCGCGCTGCGGATCCGCCCACAATGCCTTGGCGAAGTGCGTGCGAATGACACCCGGTGCGATGCAGTTGACCCGGATGTTGTGCGGGCCCCACTCGACCGCGAGATTGCGCGCCAACTGCATGTCGGCCGCCTTGGAGATGGCGTAGGCGCCGAGCAGGTTGGTGCCGGAGAAGCCCGCCACGGAGGAGATGATGATCACCGCGCCGTCCTTGCGCTCAGCCATCCCCGGCAAGGTGAGGTTGCACAGCCAGATGTTGCTGTAGAGGTTGGTTTGGATCACCTTCTCGAGCGCCGCGTCAGTAATCGAGATCGAGGGACCGAAGTGGGGATTGGCGGCGGCGTTGCACACCAGCACGTCGATGCGGCCCCACCGGGCGATGGTTGCATCAACCAACCCCTTGAGCTCCTCCTTGTGCCCGACGTGAGCGGCCTGTGCGACCGCCGTGCCGCCGGCAGCCGTGATCTCCGCCACCACCGCCTCGCAGCTCTCGGCCTTGCGGCTCGAGATCACGACGCGCGCGCCTTGCAACG
>DASQRV010000462.1:0-2077 GCA_035642735.1 Steroidobacteraceae bacterium | reverse complement strand
GTCAGGACTCGCGCGTCCATGGTTCGAACGGGCCGCAAGAAACCAACACAAAATCGGTAATTCTTGGACATACCGCGCCACCCTCGCGTAACACGTGTTTATCGCCCCCAGCCGACCTCGAATCGTGGCGGATACCCCTATACTGGATGGGGTCTGAGATGTATGGCGTAAAGTGGCGCAATTTCAAACTCGTATTACATGTTCGATCCAGCCGCCAAGTTGGCCCTGAGCTGGATCAACGATGTCACCGGGAGAGACTCGCCGCTAATCAGTCGGAAGAAGAATGGGCGGGTCTCGTCTCGAACCTCACCCGGGCAGATGTGATCGCCAACATCGGGGTTATCGTGGCGGCGCTGCTGGTCGCCGTCACCGCCTCTCGCACGCCGGATCTGACGGTGGGCTTGGCAATCGGTCTGGCAGAAGATTTCAGCTGGACAGCTTCACCATGATGTGACGCACCACGGTGTAATCCTCCAGCGCGTACACCGACAGGTCCTTGCCGTAACCCGAGCGCTTGAAGCCCCCGTGCGGCATCTCGCTCGTGGTCGCGAAGTGAGTGTTGATCCAGGTGGCGCCGTACTGCAGCCGCGCCGCCACCTGCATGGCGCGCGACACATCGCGCGTCCACACCGAGGAGGCGAGCCCGTACTCGCTGTCGTTGGCCCAGCGGATCGCCTCCTCGGTATCGCTGAAGGGTGTCACCGACACCACCGGTCCGAACACCTCGCGCTGCACGATCTCATCATCCTGGCGCGCCCCGGCGATCACGGTCGGCTCGTAAAAGAAGCCGCCGCCGCTGCGCGGCCGGCCACCGGTCGTCACCTCCGTGTGCGCGGCTGCGGCGGCGCGCGACACCATGGCGGCAACGCGCTCGCGCTGGGTCTGGGAGATGAGCGGACCCATCTCGACGCCCTCCTCCTGCTGCGCGCCGACCCGGATGCTGCTCACGGCGCTCGTGAGGTCTGCGACCAGGCGCTCGTAGATGCGCCGGCCCGCGTACAGGCGGCAGGCCGCGGTGCAGTCCTGCCCGGCATTGTAGAAGCCGAAGACCCGCACGCCCGCGACCACCGCCTCGAGGTCGGCGTCGTCGAACACGATGACCGGCGCTTTGCCACCGAGCTCGAGGTGCGTGCGCTTCAAGTTGCCCGCGGCGGCCGCGAGCACCTTCTGCCCGGTCGCCACCGAGCCCGTCAGCGACACCATGCGCACGCGCTCATGGCTGACGAGCGCGGTACCGACCGGCTCGCCGCGGCCGCAGACGACGTTGATCACCCCCGGGGGCAGGAGCTCTGCGAGCCGTGCCGCGAGCTTCAGCGTGGTGAGCGGGGTCATCTCGGAGGGCTTGAGAACCAGCGTGTTGCCGGCGGCAATGGCGGGCGCGATCTTCCAGGCCGCCATCATCAGGGGGTAGTTCCACGGCGCAATCGAGCCGACCACCCCCACCGGATCGCGGCGGATGAGGCTCGTGTGCCCCGGCAGGTACTCCGCGGCGGCGAGCCCGGAAGGACTGCGGCAAACGCCGGCGAAGAAGCGGAACACATCTGCGATGGCGGGCATCTCGTCGTTGCGCGCGGCGGGGAGCGGCTTGCCGGTGTTGCGCGATTCGAGCGCGGCGTAACCGTCGGCGTCGGCCTCGATCTCCTCGGCAATGCGGGTCAGCGCGAGCGCCCGCTCCTTCGGCGCAGTGCGCGACCACCCATCGAAGGCCTTTTCCGCAGCGGCCACCGCCGCCTGCACCTGCTCCACCGAGGCCGCCTGGACGCTCGCGATCTGCGCAGCGGTTGCGGCATCGAGCACCACATCCGCCGCACCCTCGCCGGCAACCAGCCGGCCGCCGATCAACAACCGTGTGTTCATTGCCACTCTCCTGCGGTCAGTCATGCCGCGCAGGCGGCGCGCGAGTGAGGTTCGTGCGTGCGCTTGCCGCGCACGGGCCGCACTTATATTATTATAGCCATAATATTAAGTTACGGTGCGCGCTGCTGCGACGAGGATCACCATGAACTCCGACGTCATCATCACCTGCGCCATCACCGGCGATGACACCAAGGTTACCAAGAGTCCGCACTGCCCGATA
>DASQRV010000461.1:0-16021 GCA_035642735.1 Steroidobacteraceae bacterium | reverse complement strand
AAGGCGCAGTATTTCGATATCGAGAGTCCCGGACTTGCCGAAGGCGTGCCCCGGATCGACCGCGCCGAGGATTGTCGGGTAGTGATAGGGGTGCGGACTCTTGACGAGCAGCACCGGCATGGGAGCAAGTCGCAGCAGCTCCCAGTCGGCGAGCTGCAACAGTCCCTGCGCGAGGTGGCTGCCCGGGTGCTGCTCGGCGACGATGAGATCCGCAGCGCTCGCGATCGCGCCGCGCACGATCGCAGCGTAGGAGGGGTAGTCCCACTCCGCCGCCACCGACACGGTCGGTGTATGCAGTCGTACCCGCGCCGCAATCCGCTCGAGCCGCTGCAGGCAATCACGCTGCTGTTGGGATTCGAGCTGCCGCACGCCCTCGATATTCGTCCCGAGCATGTCCACGTAGACAGCCTCATCGATGGCGTGGAAGAGTTCCAGCTCCGCCCGAACGCACGGGCGAGCTGTGCCCTTGACGATCGCCGGGAGCACCGACGCGCCCGGGTCCTTCACTGCGACGAGAATTCGGCGAATGCTCTACATGACGACCTCAGCAAGACCCGACATCCCAATGCTCCACCGCCGGACGGTGGTACGCATTCGGCAAAGTGCTTACTTACGACGCTGATGTGGCGCGGCCTGCCGTTGCGGTAACTGCGTATGGGCCTCGGGGCACGCGTGCTCCAGGCTGCAGTCGTCGTGCAATCGGACGGAGCGAGGGGCGATGGACGCGAGAGCGGATGGCGAGGTCAAGCAGAATGTCGAGGCCGAGCTGCGCTGCCATCCGGATCTCGATGAGACCCACATCGCCGTCCAGGTGCGGTGCGGCACAGTGCGACTGAGCGGCTACGTGCGCAAACTGTTCGACAAGTATGGTGCCGAAGACGCCGCGCGGCGCGTCGCGGGCGTCAATGCCGTGGCAAACGACATCGTCGTGCGCCCCTCCCCGACCGTGCGCGCAGCTGCGTGACACTGAAGCCTTGTAGGGACTTTTCCGAATTCAGCGGGTTGCGGCGCCGGACTACGCTTCCAGCCAGGTTGTCTGACAGGAGAATGCCATGAGCCTGGTACGTTGGGAGCCTTTCAGCGCAATGGATGAGATGTTCAACCGTTTCCCGGGCTTCTTCGGGCGATGGCCGAAGCTCGCGGCCGATACCGAGTCGAAGTTCGACTGGGCGCCGTCGGTCGACATCAGCGAGACGGGTGAGGAATACCTGATCCGCGCTGCGCTGCCGGCCGTGAAGAAGGAAGACGTCAAGGTGACCGTCGATGACGGCATGCTCACCCTGAGCGGCGAGCGCCGGCGGAAAGAGGAGCAGCAGCAGGAGAAGCTCCACAAGCTGGAGACCTTCTATGGCAGCTTCTCGCGCAGTTTCGCGCTACCGGATACGGTCGATGAGGCCGGGATCCGTGCCGAGTCGAAGGACGGGGTGCTCACCATTCACGTCCCGAAGACGAAGGTCGAGACCAAGCAGCCAACAACGATAAAAGTTCAGTAGGCCGATTGGCGCGCGATGCCGCGGCGAGGACGGCGAATGATGACACCGTCTTCGTCCGCGGCGGTTTTTTCGGCGCCGGGGGGCGCCGCGACGGGAGGTTGATTCATGCACGCCCTGCCTGCATTCGATCCCGAGCTGCCGGTTCTCGACACCAATCTCCTCGAGCGCTACGACCGGCCGGGTCCCCGTTATACCTCGTACCCGGCTGCACCACAGCTCACCACGGCTTTCGGGCCCGATGAATTCCGCGTCCACGCCGCGCGCAGCAACGAGCGCACGGGTCCGCGGCCGCTCTCGCTCTACGTGCACGTCCCGTTCTGCTTCAGCCCCTGTTTCTACTGCGGCTGCAACCGCCTGATCACCCGCGACACTTTGCAGGGCGTGCGCTACGTGAGGCAGCTGCTGCACGAGATCGCACTGGTGGCGCCGCTCTTCGACAGCGGGCGCGAGGTGGTGCAGCTGCATCTGGGGGGTGGCACGCCGAATTTCCTCGGTGCCGAGACCCTCGAATGGCTCATCGAGCGGCTCGCTAAGGCGTTCACCTTCAGCCGCGCACCGACACGCGACTTCTCCATCGAGCTCGACCCGCGGACGGTGCCTCCCGATTACGCGCCGGCACTGGCGCGGCTCGGGTTCAACCGCGTCAGTCTCGGCGTTCAGGACTTCGACCCGGAGGTGCAGCGCGCCGTCAACCGACTGCAGAGCACCGACGAGACGCTCGATCTCATCGACGCCTGCCGCGACAGCGGCTTCCGCTCCGTGAACGTCGATCTCATCTATGGCCTGCCGCGCCAGACGCCGGCCGCCTTCCGCCGCACGCTGCGCATGGTGATGTCGGCGCGGCCGGACCGCCTGGCGGTGTACGGTTATGCGCATCTTCCGGGGCTCTTCAAGGCGCAGCGGCACATCGATGCCACGACGCTGCCGAGCGCCGCGCAGCGGCTCGAGCTGCTGCGGCTCGCGGTGGAAGAACTCTCGGCGGGCGGCTATCGCTACATCGGCATGGATCACTTCGCGCTCCCGGACGATGAGCTGGTGCAGGCCCAGGAAGCCGGCGGTCTGCAGCGCAATTTCATGGGTTACACGACGCACGCCGGGTGCGATCTGGTCGGGCTCGGCGTGAGCGCCATCAGTCACGTCGGCGAGAGCTTCAGCCAGAACTTCCGCGAGCTGAAGAAGTGGGAAGCTGCGCTCGAGGCCGGCCAGCTGCCGGTCTGGCGCGGGCTCGCGCTGAGCGAGGATGACCGGGTGCGTGCGGCGGTGATCGCGCAGCTCATGTGCCAGGGCGTCATCGACATCGGCGCCATCGAAGCGCGTTACGGCATCGACTTCGCCACGTATTTCGGGGCGGCGCTGGCGCGGCTGAAGCCACACGTTGCCGACGGCCTGGTCGGCATGGCCGATGGACGGATCACCGTCACGCCCGCGGGCCAGCTGCTGCTGCGAAGCATCGCGATGTGCTTCGATGCGTACCTGAAGGTCGCGCCGCCCGCGGAAGCGCAGCGCACGCCGTTCTCACGGGTCATCTGAGCGGCCTGCCGGGCCCGCAGCCGGTTGCGCCTGCAGATCGAGCGCGACGGTCTCGACGTTCAGCTCGGTACCGCGGACTTTGAACCACACCGGTCCCCGTGACCCGCCGGCCAGGACGTTGCGCACGACGGTGGCGCCAACGCTTCCGGCGCGGTCGGATGCGCCGATCACCGCCAGCGACTGCGGCGCCCACAGGTACTCGAGGTGATGACTGCTCACGGCGTCGTGTTGGATTCAACGCGCGGCTGCGATCGTCGCCGCCCGCCCCCTACCTACGCCCATACGTACTATCCTCGATGGCGCTGCCTGACCGTCCCATTAGCCTACGACCGTACCTGCCGAGAACCGCAGGTGACTTAAGGGGAGCACGTATGTCAGGCAGAAATTTCGGCAAGGTCTCCCGGAATCTCACCGCGATTGCGATCCTCGGGGCGGCGCTGCTCGCGGCGGCACCGCAGGCGGGCGCGGTACCGAGCTTTGCACGCCAGACCAACTTAGCATGCGAGGCCTGTCATACGGTGTATCCGGAGCTCACGCACTTCGGGCGCGTGTTCAAGGCCAACGGCTATATCCTCAGCAACGTCGGGCAGGTGCGCGATGTCACCGGCAAGAAGGAAGAGCTGCTGTCGCTGGCACAGACCGTACCGCTCTCGATCATGGCACAGATCTCCTACTCGCAGATGAAGACCTCCGTGCCCGACCTCTCGACCGCGGGTGCACCGGGGGTGGCGCAGAACGGCACGGCTGGCTTCCCGCAGCAGCTGAGCCTGTTCTACGCCGGCAAGGTCGCCCCGAACTTCGGAGCATTCTTCCAGATCACCTATGCGAACGACAGCGGCACCGTCGGCATCGACAACACCGACCTGCGGTTTGCGAATACGACGCTGCTGTCGAACAACAGCCCGCTCACCTACGGCATCTCCCTCAACAACAACCCGACCGTGCAGGACCTGTGGAACACCACTCCCGCGTGGGGCTACCCCTACACGGCGAGCAATGCGGTGGTCTCACCGCTCGCCGGCACGGCGATCGATGGCGCCTTTGCCCAGGATGTCGCGGGAATCACCGGGTACCTCTTCTGGAACGAATCGCTCTACGCCGAATTCGGAGGCTACCGCTCCGCCAAGCAGGGCCAGATTAATCAGTTGACCGGCGGCGCAGGACCTCTCGATGGCACCGCCTCGAACGTCATGTCGGGGGTCGCGCCGTACTGGCGGGTCGCCTACGAGTACAACCGGGGTCAGCACTCGATCGAGGCGGGGCTCTACGGTGCAGAATTCCGCCTCTATCCGGGAGCCGGCCCCCTGACCGGCCCGCTGAATCGCTTCAAGGACGTCGCCGAGGATGTGCAGTACCAGTTCATCAGCGACGAGCACCAGGTGACGATCGCCGGGACGCACATCCACGAATCGCAGACGCTCGATGCCAGCTTTGCGAGTGGGGGCGCGGCGAACCCAACGAACAACCTCTCGACTACACGGGTCTGGGCGACTTACTACTACCGGCGCAAGATCGGCGGGACGGTCGCCTACTTCTCCACCACCGGCAGCACCGATACGAGTCTCTACCCGCCAACGGTGAGTGCTCCCGGAGGCAATCCCGGAGTGATCGTGAGCGCCAACGGCTCGCCCGACACGCGCGGCTGGATCGCGGAGGTGAACTACCTGCCGTGGCTGAACGTGAAGATCTCCGCGCAGTACACCTACTACAACAAGTTCAACGGTGCCGGCAGCAACTACGACGGGTTGGGGCGCAGCGCCTCCGATAACAACGCGTTGTACCTACTGCTCTGGTTTGCGTTCTGAGGGCCCTGATCATGTGCAACTGCGAAACCAACACAGATCGCACGCTCACCGCCGCCCGCGTGAACGCCGTGCGGGTGCTCCTCGCCGCCGCCGTGCTCGGCGTTGCCGGCTCGGCGGTGCGCGCCGATGAGATCGACGCGGCCGACAAGCTGCACGCGCAGAAAGTCGCCATCACCGTGTGCGGCACCTGCCACGGACCGCAGGGCAACAACGCGCAGCCGAAGTTCCCGGTTCTCGCAGGCCAGAACGCCACGTATCTCGCGGCGCAGCTCAAGGCGTTTCGCTCCCAGACCCGTGGCGATCCGGATGCCATCGGCTACATGTGGGGCATGGCAGCCGAGCTCGACGATGACACGATCGCGGCGCTCGCGGCCTACTACGCCGCGCAAAAGCCCGAGGCGAGCCCGGGGGGCGATGCCGCGGCGATCGCGCGCGGGCGCGAGATCTACCAGCAGGGCATCACCGCCGAGGGCGTTCCCGCCTGCAGCTCCTGTCATGGCGCCGACGCGCATGGCACGCAGGACTACCCGCGCCTCGCCAGCCAACACGCACAGTACGTTCTGAAGCAGCTCGCCTCGTTCCAGAGCAACATGCGCAAAGTGGCGATCATGCACGGTGTGGCGCTGAACCTGCGCCGGCCGCAGATGGAGTCGGTGGCGGCGTACCTCGAGGCGCAGCCCTAGGCATGCGGCGCATCCGACGCATCCTCGTGGCCGTCAAGGATCCGACGGCCAGGGCGCTGCCCGCGCTCGAGAAGGCGGGGCAGCTCGCGCGTGCGCTCGATGCCGAGCTCGTGCTCTTTCAGGCGATCGCCGAGCCGCTCGATCTCGAGGCTGACGTCGCACGTGCCGGCGGTCTCACCGGGAGCGAGCGCAAGACGCGCGCCGCCGCCGTCGCGCGGCTCGAGGCGCGTGCGCAAAAGTTGCGCAGCCATGCCACCCGCGTGAGCGTCTCCGCGGAATGGGACTACCCGGCCTACGAAGCGGTGCTTCGCGCGGCCGCACGGACCAGTGCCGATCTGATCGTTGCCGAGCGTCACGCCGGCCGCCACCTCGCCGCCTCGCTCCTGCATCTCACCGACTGGGAGCTGCTGCGGCAGTCGGGAGTCCCGTTGCTGCTCGTGAAGCGAGCGGGAGTCTACCGTCGCCCGGTCGTGCTCGCGGCCGTGGATCCCGATCACCGCTATGCGAAGCCCGAGCGGCTCGATCGGGAGATCCTGCAGGCGAGTGCCGTGTTCGCCGGCGCGCTGCGCGGCACGCTGCACGTGGTGCACGCGTACTCGCCGCTGCCGCTCACCGCCTACACGCGCGGGACGCTCTCGGAGGAGATCGTCAGGGACATGCAGCGCCGCTCGGCGCGGGCCGCGGCAGAGAAGCTCGAACGCCTGGTGCGGCCCCTGCGCGTCCCCGCGTCGCGCCGGCATCTCGTTCCACGTCACCCGAGCGATGCGATCGAGCAGGCCGCCGCCGAAACCGACAGCGCGATTGTTGTGATGGGAGCGCTCGCGCGCTCGGGCCTGAAACGGCTGTTGATCGGCAATACCGCCGAGCGGGTGCTCGATCACCTGTCCTGTGATCTGCTCGTGATCAAGCCGCGGGGGTTCCGCGGGAAGGTACCGCGGCACCGCCACGGGGCGCGCTACGCGAGCCTCTGATCGGCCGCGCCTTTCTGCTGACCGGATAGAGATACCAGTCCACACAGCCCACATCGAGCGGGCTAGCAATCTCGGGCACTTCGCGCGAGGGGGCTCCGAGCTCGAAGGGGTTGAGCGTCACGAGGCGGTCCGGGGCTCTTCGCTGTGTTGCGGCGGTCATGACGAGATCTACCTCCTTGAGACATTCTCCGGCGAGCGCTGCGCGCCGGCCATACGCGAAAGCGCGTAACGGCATTGTGCGGCAAAAGCCGTGCAGCGGCGAGTCGTTTCTAGGCACTTTCCACGATGACCGTGCCGGCAGCGCAGACTAGAGTCCAATGGCGCTGGCGAGGGATGCACATGGCAACGCAGATCCGGCACATCCTGGTAGGGATCCGTGACGTTCGGCGGGCTCCGGGCGGCGAGGTGCGCAAGGCGGGAGCCCTGGCACGCGCGGCGCGCGCGACGGTGGAGCTCTTCCATGCGATCGATGAGCCCGACTCCGCGCTAAGTTTCCCGGAGACCGCGACGCGTGACGAGATCGATGAGCACCGCGCCGCCATCGTGGAGAAATACCAGCGCCGGCTCGAGCGCCTCGCCCATGACCCGTCGCTCCGCGGTGTGAGCGTGCGCTGCACGGCGAGCTGGGACTACCCGCCACATGCCGCAATCATCCGCCGCGCACTCGCCGCGCACAGCGATCTCGTCATCGCCAGCACCCGCGGTCGCCGTTTCGGCGCGCGGCTGCTGCTGCGGAATACCGACTGGGAGCTGATCCGCCACTGCCCGGTTCCGCTTCTCATCGTCAAGTCGCCCCGCGCTTACCGCCGGCCGCTGGTGCTCGCGGCGGTCGATCCTTTCCACGCGCACGCGCGACCCGCGGATCTCGATGCGCGGCTGCTGGAGACGGGCGGCGCGATGGCGCGACTGTTGCACGGCAGTCTCCAGGTGTTCCACGCGTACTGGCCGCTCGTCACTGTCCAGCCCGTGGTTGCGGCAACCGCACCGCTCGTGATGCTGCCGCTGGAGGCGGAGGACGCGCACACGCAGCAGGTGATGCGCGCAATCGGCGAGCTGGCGGACAAGGCCGGCGTTGCCCGCAGCCGTTGTCACATCCGCATGGGCGAGGTCGCCGATCAATTGAGTGCATTCGCGCGACGCAGCCGCACGGCCGTCGTGGTGATGGGTGCCGTGTCCCGTTCGGCGATCAAGCGGTTCTTCGTCGGCAACGCCGCCGAGCGCACGCTCGATCGGCTCAACTACGACGTGCTCGTCGTGAAACCGCGCGGCTTCAGGTCAGGTGTCGAGCGCGCCCCCGCGGTCGCCGCCTCCTCGAGGCGTGCCCGGGCCCGACTGCCACGCTCGCGCGGTGCAGCCGCCGCGACGCGCGCGGTGCCGCCGCCCTTTTTATGAGCTGCCGGACCTGATACATACTGCCGGTGCCGACAGCTCACTTGCCCCCGCCATGGAGACGCCAGATGAAGCACGAGTTCGATGAATCGCGCCGCCGCCTGCTGAAGAGAGTGTCGCTCGGGGTGGCGCTCGCCCCGATCGCCGGTACCGCTTTGAGAAGCGCGTGGGCCGCAGACTTGCCACTCCTCACCGAGGATGATCCCACCGCCAAGGCGCTGAAATACGTGCCCGACGCCAGCAAGGCGTCCGCGGCAAAGCCCGGCAGCAAGTGTGAAAACTGCAAGCTCTTCCAGGGTGCGGCGGGTGCGGCCACGGGACCCTGTCTGCTCTTCCCCGGCAAGGCTGTGAAAGCCACCGGCTGGTGCAGCTCCTGGACGACTAAGACCTGAAGCACGCCGCACAACACCCCACGCAATTGGCACCCCGCTAAGGGTTGCCGTCGAGGGTTACCAGCACCAGGCCATCGGAAGGAATCTGGAGATCGAGCTCGCCCGATTGCAGCGGGCGCGTGATCGCAGCGGGCAGCGCGGCCGCATCGCGCAGCTGCGCGAGCTCGCGTTGCGTCGGGTAGCGCGGCGATCCCATGCGCTCGTAGGCAACGTTGACGTTGCCGCGCACGCGATCGATTGACTGCACGCTCGCGCTGTGCGCGTCACTGTGGGTGAGCCGCACGGCAACGCTGCGCATCGGAGAGGTCGTCCCGACCTCCGCGTAGTTCCAGAGCGCGATCACCAGCGCGCCATCGCTCCGGCGGGTCACCAGCGTCCCGGGGGCCTCGTTGGCGAGGCGCCGTTCGCCGAGGCCGTGCAGCAGGGCAAAGGCATTGAACGCGGGCTTCGGGATGCCGCCGGCGGCGATCAGTCCGAAGCCGCCGTAGAACGGGGTCTTGACCACGCCCTGCTCTTCGAACACGTCCGAGAAGGTCCAGTACGACATCTCCTGCACGAGGCCATCGCACTGGCGGATGGTCTCCGCGAGCCACGGTCCCATGAAGGGCGCGTCCGTCACCTCCGGATGGTTGCTCCAGCTGGCGTTGAATTCCGACCAGAGGAGAGGCACCGACGGCAGCGGCGATGCCTGGATCTCCGCCCGCACCTTCTGTACCGCACGGCAGACCATCTGCCGGCGCGGTATGTGCTCGTGGGTCCCGAAGACGTCCTTCGCCGTGTCATCGCCGTACACGTGCGTCGACACGAAATCGACCGGCAGCTGCTTATCCTTGCAGTGCCGCAGGAATGCCGCGACCCAGGCGGCCTGTGCGGTCGCGGGTCCGCCGACGCGCAGCCGCGCATCGACCCCCTTGAGGCTGCGGGCGGTGTGCTCGTAGAGCGTAAAGTAAGTCGACTGCTTCGGCTCGCCGGCCCAGAAATCGAGGTTGGGCTCGTTCCACACCTCGAAATACCACTGGCTGACCTCTTCGATCCCGTAGCGCTCGATCAGATGGCGCGCGAGCGCCGTGATCAGCGCGTCCCAGCGTTTGTAGTTTGCGGGGGGCGAAACGACCGGGCGATACCAGAAGCTGTGGCGGATGTCGCGCGCGGCGAGCTTGGCCGGCATGAAGCTGATCTCGAACAAGGGTCGCACGCCGTTGGCGAGCAGACCGTCGTACACCTGGTCGATGTAGGAGAAGTTGAAGACGGACTCGCCGTGCTTGTCGACGCCGTAGACGCCCATCTCGTCGTGCAGCACCGCGTGAAAGCGCACGTAGCGCACGGCGGTGATCGCGCGCACGGCGCGCAGGTCCTCGCGGTAGCTCTCGCGCAGGCTGAGCACCGCGCGTCCCGAGCCGAACATGTGCTCCCAGAAATGCGGGAACGGCTCTGCGGGGGCACTCGCGTCCACCGTGATGGTCTCGCGCGGCTGCGCCGCGAGGGGTGTCGCGGCGAGTGTCAGGAGAAGGATGGCGAGAGTGCGCGCCCCGCTCACGGCTGCGGGTCCGCGGGCGCGGCCGCAGTCATTGCGCGGGCGCGAGCCAGCCGCCCGAGAATCCGGCGCGCTCCAGCCCCTGACGAAGGTATGGATCGGTGCGCATCACCCGCCAGACGAATTCGCTGCGATAGTTCTCGATCATGGCGACGATCGGCCCCTCGTCGATACCGACATAGTCAGGATCGACCCAGCCGCTATAGCCGTGCTGCGCGCTCTGGCCGGGTGAGCCCGGTGCCTGGGCCTGGGCCGACGCCAGCGAGTCCGCCGGGTTGCGGAAGCTGGCGTTGAAGGCATCAAGGAAGCCGTACGAGCTGTAAATGGCCGAGCCGAAGCGGTGGTACATCTCGAGTGTCGCCGGCACCACGATCTCGGGCGCGAAGGGCAGCGAGCTGATGGCTGCGGTCGGCGCGATCGTACCGTCATCGACGATGTTGCCCTTACCGACGCCGCGTGCGGCGTAAGTCAGGAAGGAGGTCTCGTGGCCTTCGTAGGGCTCGCTCGCGCCCGGTCCGTCGGACGCGCTGATGCCCCAGATGTTCTTGCCGTAGGCCTGCCAGTGCCTGGGATTAGCGATGGCGTAACGACGCTGCGTATAGGTCGCGCGACGACTGTTCTCGAAGTAGTCGAGTCCGTGCTTGCGCATGTATGCGTCGCGAATGCCACGGAAGTCCACCCACACGTGGGAGTACTGATGTCCGAACGCGGGCCCGAAGCTGAGGTAAGTCTGGTCGTAGAGCGTGCCCCAGTGCTTGTCGTAGGTGCTGGTCCACGTGGTCCACGCCTGGGGGCTGATCGGATGCGTGGGTGAGCCGAGCGCGAGCAGATAGACCAGCATCGCCTCGTTGTAGCCCTGCCAGTCGTAGCCGGAGAAGCCGTTTTCCGGAGTCCACCCGAGCGCCACCACCGGCGGTCGCGGCTGCGCCCAGGTCCAGTCGACGCGCCGGTAGATCTCATCGACCAGCTTGCGGATCTGCACCTCGCGCGGGTTCTGCGTGTCGAAATAGCTCTGGCAGAAGAGCATCCCCGCCAGCAGCAGCGCAGTGTCGACGGTCGACACCTCGCTGTCGCCGGCGCGGGCGCCGGTCTTCATGTCGAGGAAGTGGTAGTAGAACCCGTGCTCATTCGGCGCGCGCAGGAAGAAACGCAGCGTGAGGAGCACTCGCTCGCGCGCCTCGGCGCGCGTGATGTAGTGACGCTCGACACCGATCGGATAGGCCGTGAGCCCGAAGCCGACCGCCGCGATGCTGGCGAACGAAGGCGTCGGGTAGCGGTCCGGGATCAAGCCATTCTTCGCGTTCGCCGTGTCCCAGAAGTAGCGGAAGGTGCGCTCCTCGAGCTCGCTCAGGAACGGATCGAAGAGTACGGCCTCCGGCTCGCGCAGCGCCCCGCTCGCCTCGAGCGTCGGTGTGGGCGCGGACGCACCGGTTGACGGAAGACTGGCGGGTGTCGGGCGCGCAGGTGCTCCGGGCGCCGAGGGTGCCGCCGCGGGACCGCCGAAGGCGTTCCCCGCCGAGCACAGGAGCGCTGCGCATCCGGCCAGGACCGACAGGATCGCGCGCCACGAGCGGCTGGCGCCTCGCCTGGCCACTGCCGGGGTCAAGCGGCGGCCTCCCGGCGGCGCAGCGCGGGACCGCGCCGCGGAGCGCTGGCGCGCAAAGCGCGCAGTACGTGCTCGGGATCGTTGCAGATCGCCCGCAACAGTGCCCGTGCAGGACCCGTCGGCTCACGCCGTCCCTGCTCCCAATTGCGAAGGGTGCCGAGCTCCACTCCGAGTAGCCTCGCAAACTCCGGCTGACTGAGCCGCGTCCAGCCCCGCAGTCGTTTCACGGTGAGCGCGTTGATCTCCTCGGGACGGGTGGCGCGACGCGGATAACCCGCCCGGGTAGTCGCCTGGCGGACATTCACCATGAGCTGGTCAAACCTAATGATCTCGCTTTTCATCGCGCCTGTGGAAGCTCCGGGATGAGGGGATAGCGGGTGTCTGCTATCGGCGACAGGATACGTCCCTGGCGTACGTACGTCAATGGCGTACGCGGTGCCGGCCAGCCTGTCCCAGGCCGGTCTTGCCGGAAGGTGCCGGCGCCCCATGCCAAACCATGCCGTGCACATGATCCCAAGGAAAGCAGAGCCGGCCCCGGCCCTGCCGTGACGCGCGGCACGCCAGGGGGCACTGGCGCCGGGGTACTTCCCCGCTGTGACGTACGTCCCCGTGCGCAGGTCGCAGGGCACAGCCCGCACTTATGCCAGAGGGGCCGGGCCCCGATTTCCAGGGGTGAAGGGCGATAGGCTTGGGCTTTGCCGTTCGGCGGTGGGCGCCGGGCCCCCATGGCGAGAATGTGGCCTCAAGCCGCCCGGAAGGTGAGCTCGCGCGCCCGGCGCAGCCGGCCGGCCACCATCGGCACCGTCAGCATGGTGCTCACGACCGCCATGAGCAGCAACGCGGTGAAGGTCTCGCTGCTGATCAGGCCTTTGTCGAGCAGCACGTTGACGAAGATGATCATGATGAGCGCCTTGGTCTGCAGCAGCCAGCCGATGATGGCCGCCTCGCCACGCGCCCAGCCGAGGATGCGGCCCGCGATGGTGGTACCCATCAGCTTGCCACTCACCGCGGCGAGCAACAGCACGGCGGCGGCGAGCAGCACGGCGCTGCCTCCCACGTCCCACCGCGTGCGCAGCCCCGTCGAGAGAAAGAACACCGGCATGAAGGCGAGCAGCACGTAGTGACGGAAGCGGTCCATCTCCGCACGATCGAACCAATCGGCATCGATCACCGCGCCGGAGAGGAACGCTCCCACCATGAAGTGCAGGCCCGACCAGTCTGCAGCCCAGCCGCACAGCAGCACCCAGACCAGCGCCGCGTACCAGCGATCGCGCTCGGCGAGCGCCTGCATCAGGCGGCGGAACAGCCAACTTGCGGCTGCGAATACGAGCAGGAAACCCGCCTGGCGCCCGACGCGGGACCAATCCATGAGAATGACGGCGAGCACTCCCCAGATGGCGACGTCGTCGAGGCTCGCGTAGCGCAGGATCCGCTGGCCGATCGGCCGGCGGAGAATCTCGAGCTTCTCCATCAGCAGGATCAGGATCGGAAGCGCGGTGACCGCGCAGGCCATCCCAACCCCGAGCACGAACTGCCAGCTCGATGCGCGCGGCCCGAGCCACCCCGGATAGCGCAGCAGGCCGAGCGCGGCGACGCTGCCGAGCAGCAGCGGCGCACCGAGCGCGAGCGCCGCCGTCGTGAGCGACTCCCCCCGGTGACGCCAGGTCTTCTTCAGGTCGAGCTCGATACCGGCGATGAACACGAACAGCATCACCGCCCACCAGGCAATACCGTTCAGCAGCGCGATCACTTCGGGGCGGAACACGTAGGCGTAGTAGCCCGGGAATATCCGGCCGAGGATCCCGGGGCCGAGCAGGATGCCGGCGACGATCTGCACGACGACGAGCGGCGCGTAGTAATCGGTGCGCAGCACGCGCCAGATCAGGTACGGCACCGTGAAGATGATGCCCATCGCGATCAGGAAGATCTCGGTGGTCGTGATCGCGGCGGTCATCCCGGGCAGTGATACCGAAACAGCGCCGCGGCGTCCAGCCGCAACCTCAGCGCGCGCGGCAATCGCGCTCGCGTGGGCACCCCGTTATATTGGCCCCGTCGGTGCACTCGAGCCGACTCCGTGCGGAGAAACCCGATGCGATCACTTCCCGGCGCCGGCCTCCTCTGCGCGACCGCGATTGCGATCGCGACCGCGATCGCGACTGCGCCAGCGACGCTCGCCGCGGAGCGCGCGCCCCGGACGCACCGCCTCGAAGCCACACCGGCCACCGTGGCCTACGGTTACTACTGGTCGCAGGCCGCCCCGGTGCTGCGCATCGCATCGGGCGACATCATCGATGTCGATACGCTCCTGACGAATACGCCCGCCGGTCTCGCCAAAGCGGGCGTGTCCGCGGCGCAGATTCAGCCGTCACTCAGGACGATCGTCACCGAAGTCACCGGCGAGCGCCGCGGCCCCGGCGGTCACATCCTCACCGGCCCCGTGTATGTCGAGGGCGCCGAGCCCGGCGATGTGCTCGAGGTCAAAATCCTCTCGATCGATCTGGCGATCGACTACGGCTACAACGGCTGCAGCGGCGTATTCCCGGAGAACTGCGAGCCGGGGAAGCCGGTGCGGATCATCCCGCTCGACCGGCACACGATGACGGCCGCCTTCGCACCGGGAATCGTGGTGCCGCTGCGCCCCTTCTTCGGCAGCATGGGAGTCGCGCCGCCGCCCGAAGCCGGCCGCGTCAGCAGCAATCCACCAGGGCGTCACGCCGGCAATCTGGATAATCGCGAGCTCGTGGCGGGCAGCACGCTCTACATTCCGGTGTTCACGCCGGGTGCGCTCTTCGAAGTGGGAGATGGACACGTGGCGCAGGGTGATGGCGAAGTCGATCAGACCGCCATCGAGACCTCGCTCCGCGGCCGCCTGCAGCTCACCGTGCGCAAGGACCTGAAGCTCACCTGGCCGCGGGCCGAGACCCCGACCGATTACATCAGCATGGCGACCGACCCGGACCTGTTCCTCGCCACGAGGCTCGCCATCCAGGAGATGGTCGATTTCCTCGTCACCGAGAAACATCTCACGCGCCACGAGGCCTATCAGCTCGTGAGCGTCGCCGGGAATGTGGCCATCACCCAGCTCGTCGACAAGCCGAACGTCGGCGTGCACGTGCGGCTGCCGAAGAGCATCTTCGTCGCGGGCTGACCGGCACCCCGGCTCAATCCATCGGCCAAGGGAGCGTCTTCGGCAAGGTACCGCCCACCACGGACCCCAGCCCGCGCCGCCGCCGGCCTTCCCCTGCCGCGCGCCACCAGGGCTCGACGGGCTGGGCATCAGCCGGCTCAACCGGCTGCCCGAGCCGCGGCATCACGAGCTGCGTTCCGGCACCCGGCGCAAGTTGCAGCAGTGCTTCCGCAGGTTGGTCCCAGGCATGCATACCGAGCGCAAACGTCCCCCAGTGAATGGGCAGAAACGCACTGCCACCGAGGAGCGCCAGCGCCTTGAGCGCGTTCTCGGGCCCGAGGTGCATGTCACCCCAGGCGGGGTGAAATGCGCCCACTTCCAGCATCACCAGATCGAACCGCCCGCAGCGCTTGCGGATCGTCTCGTACTCGGTGGTGAGTCCCGTGTCGCCGCTGAAGAACACCGTGTGTCGCGGCGAGCGGATCACGAGCGACGACCACAGCGTGCTGTTCCGGCTCTTGGGCGTGCGTCCGGAGAAATGCTGTGAGGGCGTCGCGGTGATGGTCAGCTCCGCGTGCGGCAGCGTGTACGACTCCCACCAGTCGAGCTCGATGATCTGCTCGCTCGCCACGCCCCACGACTCGAGATGCGCGCCGACACCGAGGGAGGTCACGAACGGCATTTTGCGCCGGCGCAGCTGACGGATCGTCGGGTAGTCGAGGTGGTCGTAGTGATCGTGCGAGATCAGCACCAGGTCGAGCGGCGGCAGCGCCCGCAGCGGCACCGGCACCGGCTGGAAGCGCCGCGGACCTGCGACGCGCAGCGGCGATGCGCGCAGCCCCCACACCGGGTCGGTGAGCACGCGCAGGCCGTCGATCTCGATCAGCGCGGTCGAGTGACCGAGCCAGGTGACGCGCAGGCCGCTGCCGGGCGGCCGGCCCCACCGCGCGAGCGGATCGACCGAGGGCAGCGGTGCCGGCGGCACCCGATGGTCGCTGTTGCACAGGAAGTCCCGCAGTGTCGGCAGTGGAGTGTTGGGATCGCGCAGGCCCGGCAGGATCGGGTGCCGGTTGCGGAAGCCCTCGCCCGTCCACAGGGGCGAGGCCTTCAGGCGCTCGAGGCGCGCGCCCTCGGGCCGCCGTCCCAACGCTTTCATATGCCGGACTCCGTGGCCTCTCCTTGTGGCATCGGCCGAACGCGCCCCGGAACGCCGAGCCCGCACTCGAGCGCCGCGCGGTCCCATTGCCCCGCGTCCGCGGCAGCGGCGTAGGTGCGTGTCAGGAAATCGAGCAGCGTCGCATCAGGGTCGGCCGCCTGGCGCATCTGGTCGTAGGGTAAGACGAACTCACCGAGTTCCTTATTGTAAGAGGCGCCGGGGGTCACCGCCTGGCCGGAGAAACCGACGGGCTCGGGGTAGGCGTAGGAATAGAAGGCGGCGCGCGGGAAGGCGTCATTGCCCGGCCAGAAGCCGGCGCTGCTCACCTCGTGAGA
>DASQRV010000460.1:0-3683 GCA_035642735.1 Steroidobacteraceae bacterium | reverse complement strand
ACGCGCTTGTACTTGGCGAGCACGGCATCGACCCCCTCGAAGCGCTCCCATTTGTAGCCGCTGGTCGGCTGGTCGCGAATCACCTTCAGTACGTAGTCGAGCTGCGGAGAGGTGAAGGCGATGGTCACGGTGCCGGGACTGCCGGGCGCCACGCTCAGCCGCTCGCGCTCCTGTATCAGGCAGCGGCGGACCTCGTTCATCACCGCCACCTTGCTGAAGTGGTAGTAGCCGATGGTCGAGTAGTGCAGCCCGAGCGGCCGGCTCGGCATGATGCTGTGGAGGAAAGCTCCGAGCTCGTGATAGTAGGGGTTGGTGACCTGGAAGGGCGCCTCGGTGGAGCTGCAGAGGTTGTGAACGTGCGGCACGACGTGCAGCAGCGCTTCGGCGCGCAGGCCCTCTGCGGTGTTCACGAGCGCGATGATGCAGGGCTTGAGCTCGGCACCCTTCAAGACCAGGCGCCCGACGAGATAGGCACCACGATTGCGGAAGAAGCCCGCCCGGAGCATCTCGATGGCGCGCAACCCGGCCCCGCTGCGCGCCGCGAGTACATCGTTCACGCGCCGCGCGATCAGCTCCGCATCGCGTGCCGGATCGCAGAAGGGAACGGCGAGATCTGCAACCTGCAGCAGCCGCTGAACGATGAGCGGGTCCACGGGCCAGGAACAGGGGAAGTACTCGGAGACCGCAGCCACCGGTGGCACCACGCGGTGCGAACCGCCAAAGCCGTACGCGACCGGCTTCCACTCGCCGTGATGCACGCGACGCTTCGCCGAGTGCAGGTAGGCGAGCGCGAGGTCCGCTTCGTAGCGGCCGTCAACCTTCGCTCGATACTCCGACTCGACCTCGCGCCACAGCGGCTCCTGCTCCTTCAGTTGCGGAAAGGCACTCTGCAACTCCTCGGCGAGCGGGTAGACCGTCGCGTTGTACAGTCCGAGACGACGCCGCGCATTGGCAACCGCCGCCGGGTGGTCGCGGCTCTCGAACGTCTCCCGGGCTGCCCAGGTGAGCCGCAGAAACTCGGCGTAGAAATCGTCGAAGACGCTCAGAATCCACTCGGCCGTGAGTTGCACCCGTGCCGGCTCGCTTGCCGCGGAGCCGAGACGTGCCGCGAAGTCGGCGCGGCGCGCCGGATTCTCAACGGTTGCGGCGCGAGCTGTCTCCGGGAGCTGGCTCATGAGGAGTTGGCCGCGGTGCGAATGTGGCCCGCACTCAGGTCACCAGGTTCTGCGGCGTCCCGCGCGACCAGGCGTCGATGTTGTCGATCAACTGGTCGGCGAGGAACTGCATGGCGCCGAGCGATGCCCAGGCGATGTGCGGCGTGACCATGAGGTTCGGCAGGCGCAGGTCGAGCAGCGGATTGCCTTCGCGCGGCGGCTCGGTCGTCAGCACATCGATGCCGGCGCCGGCAATCCACCCTTCCTGCAGGGCCCGTGCGAGGGCCCGCTCATCCACCAGGCCGCCGCGCGCGGTGTTGATCAGTATCGCCGTCCGCTTCATGGCGCGCAGCTCGGCCTCACCGATCAGGTTGCGCGTGCCCGGCAGCAGCGGGCAGTGCAGCGTCAGCACGTCCGATTCGGCAAGGAGGCGCGGCAGCGGCTGGTACTCGAGATCCTCGCCGACGCGGTCCGGATGATCGCGGAACACCGCGTGCATGCCGAAGGCCGCGCCGATGGCCGCCACGGCGCGGCCCAGTACGCCTTCGCCGATGATGCCGAGCTGCGAGCCGTGCAGGTCACGGATCGGGTGGTCGACGAAGCAGAACTGCTCGCTGCGGTTCCACACGCCGCGTTCCACGTCGGCGCGATAAGCCATGAGATTGCGCCGCAGCGCGAGGATGAGTGCGAAGGCATGCTCGGGGACCGTGTGCACGGCATAGTTGCGGATGTTGGCGACCGCCACGCCGTGCTCGCGGCAATAGCCGACATCGACCACATCGTACCCGGTGGCGGCCACGGCGATCAGCTTGAGGTCGGGCAGCTGCCGCAGCACCGGCTCACGCAGGGGCACCTTGTTGGTAATGGCAACGGTCGCGCCCTCGAGCCGCTCCAGCACCTCGCGTCCATGGCTGCTCGGGTACTCGACGTAATCGGTCGCCCCGCGCGGGCGCCTGATGTCGGCGACGAGCGACGCGCGATCGAGATACACCACCCGCAGCGTCACGGATGAGCTCCGGCCGGCGCCGGACGGGCACGCCAGAAGGCCCCCGCCGCGGCAACACCGCTCCCCGCCTCGACGCGCATGCCGCAGTCGAGCATCGCCAGCTCGGCGCCCGCGAGCGCAGCCATCAGCATGAGCTCGTTGGTGTCGCCCAGATGCCCGATGCGGAAGAGCTTCCCCGCGACCCTGGAGAGCCCGGCGCCGAGGGCGAGGTTGTAGCGGCTGAAGGCGCGCTCGATGATCGCCGCGCCATCGATGCCCGCCGGCACCATCACTGCGGAGACTGTATCCGAATACCACTGCGGCGAGCGGGCGCAGAGCTTGAGCTTCCAACCCTCGAGTATCGCCGCGCGCACACCACCGGCGATGTAGCTGTGCCGGTAGAAGACGTTCTCGAGGCCTTCCTCGAGCAGCATCTGCAGCGACTCGCGCAGCCCGTACAGCATGGGAATGGACGGCGTGTAAGGGAAGTAGCCGCTGGCGTTGGCTGTGACCATGTCGCCGTAGTCGAAATAGCAACGCGGCATCCTCGCGCTCTTCGCGGCCGCGAGCGCCTTCTCGCTGACGCACGTCACTCCCAATCCCGCCGGCAGCATCAGCCCCTTCTGCGAGCCGCTGACGCAGACGTCGACTCCCCACTCGTCCATGCGGAAGTCGACGCTCGCGAGTGCGCTCACCGAGTCGACGAACAGCAGCGCGGGATGACGGGTTTCGTCGAGGGCGCGACGGATTGCGGCCACATCGCTCACCACCCCGGTCGCGGTCTCGTTCTGACAGACGAGCACCGCCTTGAAGCTGTGTTTGCGATCCGCTTCCAGCGCGGCGCGGTAGCGATCGACCGGCGCGCCTTCACCCCATTCGGCCTCGAGCACCTCGACCTCGAAGCCGAGCCGCTGGCACATGTCGATCCACAGATGGCTGAACTGGCCGAAGCGCGCCGCCAGTAGGCGATCACCAGGATTCAGGCAGTTGGTGAGCGCCGCTTCCCAACAGCCGGTCCCGGACGAGGGGAACAGGATCGGCGTGCCGCTCGCGGTCTTGAATATCTTCTTGAGGTCCGCGAGGCAGCGCAGCGTCAGCTCGGGAAACTTGCTCGAGCGGTGGTCCTCCATCTGCACGGCCATCGCGCGCAGGATCCGATCCGGAACGTTGCTCGGCCCCGGGACGAAGAGAAAGTTGCGACCGGCCATAAGTTTTCCTTTCTTCTGCCATAACACAAAGGAAACGGCAGTGGATTACGCTGCGCTGTGATCTACACCTTACTCTACCCCGCCACCGGGAATCGTGGAGACAGTGTTGGCGATGCGAGTGTCAGGACCGAGGGTGTACGGCAGTCCGGGTGCTGCGAACAAATGATCGAAGCTGCGGTTCTCACCCACGAAGACCATGACGTGCCTGATCGGCGGGGCGGCCCTCGGCCCTGGGCGCCGGAGAGGCCGGGGGGCAGCTTGAGCGCGGCTGCTCGTGTATATTCGCGCTGTGCGTAAGGCGCAGCTCACCTCAGGCCGGAGATTCGGGTCTCGCCG
>DASQRV010000459.1:0-10612 GCA_035642735.1 Steroidobacteraceae bacterium | reverse complement strand
GATCAACCGTCGCATCTCGCTGCCCCGGCCGCTGTCTGCTTGCGCTTCAAACTTGAGAAGAGATGAAGACCCGGAATCAGCACCACCTTGACCGGTCGTTCCATATCAGTTCCGTAGCACATGTACGCACATTCGCGCGCGTTTGTTCGGAGTAATGTTGTTCGCAGTGGGGGTCCGTAGGAATTCAAACGGTCGCCTGCGGACCCAGGCACGAGTCCGGTGAGGCGTTAAATGCCCACCGACCGCCACTCGTAACCCCGATGGGAGGGGTTGTCGTACTTGCGAGGCGGGGCGTATGGACATGTCGCCTCCAGCAAGCAAGGCGCGGCACTGAGACCGTTCGGAGCCCCGGACCGTCCCCCGTAACATGCGGTTCGGGGCCCCGTTATTTCCGCCGCCGGCGCGCTGCTGCGACCCGCGCGCTGCACTCCACCCCCGCGCGCCCGACAGGCCCCGTCACATCGACGATATGGTTCGAGCCTACGCCCATATGAATCCGAGTGAAGTAATCAGCGTCGCTTATTCAAGAGGACTGCGAGCGCTTGCGGGCTGGGGCGCGTGAAGAGCACGTTCGGTGCACTGATTGTCGCGATGATATCCGGTCTGTTGCTCCCAGGGCCGTCAGCTTTGTCTTCATACACCGTGGTCGCCGAATTTCCGTAAGCTCCGATGTATGGATTTCCAGCGTTTGTGTTTTGTGTCCATAGTGGTCCACCCTCCATGTGCAAGGGAAGAACGGTCAGATAGCCGGTCTTGTTGGCCAGCAATCTGGCTGGCCAGTGGCCAGCCTTGCCGAACGGAATCCCCTGGTCCTGCCAAAGTATGGCTGGAAGCTGAGTGTCTACGATACCGTCAAAGACGATCAACCGTTGCGGCTTGTGTGGGTCTTGTCCTGAATCTCCAATCCACGTTGATGTCATCTCGAGTGTGATTGGAGCGCCATTGGTGCTTTCATAGCTCGCAATAGTCGCGTTGATCGGCTGGGCAGCAGCCATCGGCGTCAACTGCAGCGCGCCATAGAAGGTCTGGGGAATCGAGTACACTCCGAAGGCAAAAGCGGATGGACCAGTAGCCACCACTGGGGCTCGGCTGACTCTCCTCGCTCGCGGTTGTCGACTTCTTTTCGCCGCGGGTTTCTTCGCCTTCTTCGTTTTGCGCATGGTGCCTCTTTGATCCTGGCTTATTCTCACATCGACGTCCGGATCTGCCACAGCTCCGGAAAGAACTTGAGCTCGAGGGCCTTGGCGAGGTACGAGACCCCGGCCGTGCCGCCGGTGCCGGGTTTGTAGCCGATGATGCGCTCCACCGTCTTCAGGTGATGGTAACGCCACAGCTGGAAGTTGTAGTCGAGATCGACCATGCGCTCGGCGAGCTCGTAGAGATCCCACGCCTGGTCGGCGTTGTGGTACACGCCGAGCCATGCGCCCGCCACCTGTTTGTTCGCCTGATAGGGCTCACTGAAATCGCGCGTCAGGTAGCCCTCGGGGATACCGTAGCCGCGGCGGCTGAGGAGCCGCAGCACTTCGTCGTAGAACGAGGGCTCGGCGAGCGCGCGGGAGAGTATCTCGTAGGCGCGCGGGTCGCGCTTGTGGACCTCGATCATGGCGGCGTTCTTGTTGCCGAACAGGAACTCGAGCAGACGGTACTGCACGGACTGGAAACCGGACGAGCGTCCGAGGTCGTTGCGGAACGCCGAGTATTCGAAAGGCGTGAGTGTCGAGAGCACGTCCCACACCGTGAGCAGCTGCGTCTGCGTGCGTGAGATACGGGCGAGCATCTTCAGCGCCGGATCGAGGTCATCTCGCCGCACGCATTCGAGTGCGGCGGTGAGCTCGTGCAGCATCAGCCGCATCCACAGCTCCGATACCTGGTGCACCAGAATGAACACCATCTCGTTGTGCTGGTTCGACAGCGGCTGTTGCGCGGCGAGCAGCTTCTCGAGCTGCAGGTACTCGCCGTAGGAGAGCGAGGAGCCGAGGTCCCAGTGCACCGCCTCATCGGCAAGCTCCACGCGTGGGGTCTTGTCGTACTGACCTTCGCTCATGCGTAGCGATGGTACACGTCACGGCCGCGGCGGCAACCGGCATACCGCCCGCGCACCGTCCGCGTCGCTCGACGGTCGCTCACTGACAGACGTCAAGCGCAATTTCCCGGGGTGGTTTAGGATCGCGCGCCTGTCCCGCAGCCGAGCCTGTAACTTAAGCCACTGTGAGCACACCCATCATCGAGGTCCACGACCTCACCAAGATCTACCCCACGGCCACGGCGGTTGCCGGCGTCTCGTTCACCGTCCCCGAGGGCATCTGCTTTGGCCTGCTCGGACCCAATGGCGCCGGCAAGACCAGCACCATCGAGATCATGGAGGGAATCCTGCCAGCGAGCTCCGGAGAAGTCCGCTACCGCGGCGAGCCGCTCGGCACGCGCTTCCGCCAGGAGGCGGGAATCCTCTTCCAGAAGACCGCGCTGCAGGATTTTCTCACCGTGCGCCAGTGCATCAGCCTGTTTCGCGGGTTGTATGATCGCGGTCTCGATGTGGACGAGGTCATGCGCCTGTGCGCCCTGGAGAAGCTCGCCGGGCGCGACAACCGCAAGCTCTCCGGCGGACAGCAGCAGCGGCTGCTGCTCGCAATTGCACTCGTCAATGACCCGCGCGTGCTGTTCCTCGATGAGCCGACCACCGGGCTCGACCCGCAGGCGCGGCGCAACTTCTGGGAGCTGGTGCAATCGATCAAGGCTCAGCGCAAGACCATCATCCTGACCACGCACTACATGGAGGAGGCTGAGCTGTTGTGCGATGACATCGTCATCCTCGACCACGGCCGCATCGTTGCCCAGGGGCCCCCGCGGCGGCTGCTGCACGAGCACTTCGACGAGGTGCTGCTCGAGCTGCCCCGCCAGGATTTTCCGGCCGCTGCCCGCACGCTGCCGCTCAACATCCTCGACAGCAGCGATCGCATCGAGATCACCACCGATGATCTGGAGGGGACGTTGCGCACGCTCCTCGCCGCGCGCGTGCCGCTCACGCACCTGCGCATCCGCCCGGCCAACCTCGAGGACCTGTTCCTCGAGCTGACCGGCACGGAGCTGCGGCCATGATGGGGCGCCTGCTCGCGGTGCTGCACGCCCGCAACCTCGAGTTCCTGCGCGACCGCAGTACGCTGATTTTCACGCTGCTCCTGCCGGTGCTGCTCGTCATCGGCATGGGTTTCGTGTTCGGCGGCCCCGAGCGGCCGCTCTTCAAGGTGGGCGTGCTCGCGCCGACCATCGAGCGCGCGACCCACCCCTTCCTGCGCGAGCGCTACGTGGAATTCGTCCCGCTGCCGGCACAGGCACAGGCGCTGCAGAAACTGACTCACCAGCAGGTCGACCTGCTGGTGGACCTCGGGGCGCCGCCGCGCTACTGGGTGAACACCGACTCGCCGAAGGGCTACATCGCCGAGAAGCTGCTGCTCGCCGCGGAGCCCGCCGCCCGCCGCCAGCCGGTGAGCGGTGCGGCGCTGCGCTACGTCGACTGGCTGTTTCCCGGCATTCTGGGCATGAATATGATGTTCAGCTGCCTCTTCGGTGTGGGCTATGTCGTGTTGCGCTACCGCAAGAGCGGTTTCCTCAAGCGGCTGTATGCCACACCCCTCACGGCCTTCGAGTTCCTGAGCGCGCAGGTGCTCTCGCGCCTCGGCCTCATCCTGTTCGTCACCGCGATCCTGTACGTCGGCATCGGCGCCATCATCGGCTTTCGCAACGCCGGCAGTACGCTGCTGCTGCTCCTGCTCGCGATCATCGGCGCCCTGTCGATGATCGCGCTGGGAGTCACCATCGCGGCGCGCTTCGCCAGCGAGGAGCTGGTCGGCGGACTCCTCAACCTCCTCACCTGGCCGATGATGCTGCTCTCGGGCATCTGGTTCTCGCTCGAGGGCTCGCCGCGCTGGGTGCAGTGGGTGGCGCACGTCTTCCCGCTCACGCACGTGCTCGATGCGGCTCGCGCGGTGATGCTGGATGGTGCGGGACTGGCGCAGATCGCGCCGCACCTGCTGTTTCTCGGCGCTACCGCCCTCGCCTTCCTCGCCTTCGGCGCCTGGTCGTTCCGCTGGCGCATCGAGTGATCACAAGGAGTTCGCCCCCGTGCGTTTTCTAAGTGACAACACCGCGAGCGCCTGCCCCGAGATACTCGCGGCAATGGCGGCAGCGAACCACGGGCGGGTACCCGCCTACGGCGAAGATGAATGGAGCGGCCGGCTCGAGCGCGCCTTCAGTGATTTTTTCGGGACCGAAGTGCGTGCCTTCCTCGTAAGCACGGGCACGGCAGCCAACGCCCTCAGTCTTGCAACACTCAGTCCACCCTACGGGGCGGTCTTCGCGCACGAGGAGGCGCACATCGCCACCGACGAGTGCGGCGCTCCCGGGTTTTTCACGGGCGGCGCGCAGCTGGTGCTGCTGCCGGGCGAGCACGGCCGCCTCGCGCCGGAGCGTTTTCGCACCGCTCTCGCCGCCCACCCGACCGACCTGCACCGGGTGCAAGCGGCGGTGCTGTCCCTCACCCAGGCGACCGAGTGCGGCACGGCCTATCACAGGAAGGACCTCACTCGGCTCGCCGAGATCGCCCACGAGCGCGGCCTCAAGGTTCACATGGACGGGGCGCGTTTCGCCAATGCGGTGGCGTTTCTCAACTGTCATCCGGGCGACATCACGTGGCGGAGCGGCATCGACGTGCTGTCCTTCGGCGCGACCAAGAACGGCGCGCTGGCCGCCGAGGCGGTCGTCTTTTTCGATCGCTCACTGGTGAAGGACTTCGAGCGGCATCGCAAGCGCTCCGGGCACCTGCTCTCGAAGTCGCGGTATGCCGCCATACAGCTGCTCACCTACCTCGAAGGCGGCCTGTGGCTCCGGAACGCCGAACGCACCAATCACCTGGCGCAGCGCATCGCCCGCGCCGCCGGGCGTGCGTTGCTGCACCCGGTCGAGGCGAACGAGGTGTTTCTGCGGCTCGGAATCGAGCGTCGCCAGCAACTGCGCGCGCAGGGCTTCGAGTTCTACGATTGGGGTCCGGCCGCGCACGGTGAGGCGCGCCTCGTCGTCTCGTGGGATCAGCCCGAAGAGGACGTGCAGGCGCTCTGCACGGCGCTCACCCGCCTGTGAGGCGGCTCAGGCGGCGCGGATAACGACGGCCTGCGAGGCCCCGCGCGGCGTCACTGCTCGCGCAGGCTCACCGTCACCGGTAGCCGCGCGGCGCGCAGCGCCGGCATGAAGCCGCCGATCATGCCGATGATGATCGCGATGATCAGGCCGAGTGCCACGAGCTGCGGCGTCACCTTGAAGTCGAACACCACCTGGGTGAAGTTCTGTCCGAGGGTCGACACAGAGAAATTATTGAAGAGAGCGTAGGCGATCAGCGCGCCGAGGACTCCACCGGCGAGCGCCAGCAGCAATGCCTCGGTCATCACCGAGACCACCACCGGGAGCCCCCCGAAGCCGAGCGCCCGCAGCGTCGCGATCTCCTTGCCGCGCGAGGCCACCGCGGCGTACATGCTGTTCAGGGCAGCGAACACCGCGCCGAGCGCCATGATGAGGGTCACCACCCCGGCAAGGTAGCCAATAGTCTGGCGGAAGTCCGTGGTCTGGCCGCTGAAGTAGTCCTGCTCGCGCAGTACATCGAGCGACAGGCGCGGCTCGGCGGCCACCGCGCTCTTCAGCCGCGCCAAGCCATCGGGTCCATCGAGGGCGGCCAGCACCGAGCTCGAGCCGGTGCGGCCGAAGGTGCTGCGCGCGACGTTGATGTCCGTCCACATCTCGCTGTCGTGCGCATCGCCTGAGGCGAAGGTTCCGACCACCGTCCACTCCGAGCCGCGCATCCGCACCCGGTTGCCGATGTTCCCGCCCTGGAACTGCTTGAGCACGCCCTGCCCGACGATCATCTCGCGCAATCCCGGCGTGAAGTTACGCCCGGCGATGATCTTCAGCTGCGGCCGCAGCGCGAAGGCCGCCGGCTCGACGCCGCGCAGCGTGATGTTGGCCCCATGACTGACATCGTCCTTGCGCACGAGCTCCGCGATCACCATCAGTTCTGCGGATGCCAGCGGCTTCCCATCCGCACCGGCGGCGATGCCCGGCTCCTGCTTGATGAGGTCGGTCGAGTCGCGGTCGAATCCGGAGTTCAGCTCGGCGTCCGAGCCGCCGCGCAGGATGATCGCGGCATCGTTGCGACCGGTGGCTTTCAGCGTGCTCTCGAAGCCGGTCGACATCGCGAGCAGTGCCGTGAATACCGCGACCACCCCGGCGAGACCGACCACGATGACGAGCGAGGGTGCCCAGCGTTCGGGAATGCTGCGGATGCTGAGCCCGGTGATGGCGAGCGCCTGCCTCAACAAGGTGAGTTCTCCCCGTCCTTCACGGCTGCACCGCTAACGTCCCGCGAGCGCATCGACGATCCTGAGCCGCCGCGCCCGCAACGCCGGCAGCAGGCCCACGGCGAGGCTCATCAGCACGATGGCGGCTATCCCGATCAGCCACACGCGGTAGTCGAGTGTCAGCTGGAACTGGCCACCCGTCCCCTTCCCCACCATCGCCCCCGCGATCGAGGCCAGCACCAGCCCGATGAGGCCACCGAACAGGACCAGTGCGAAGGCTTCGGCGAGCACGAACCCGAGCACACTGCCATCGGAGAAGCCGAGCGTCTTCAGCACCGCGAGCTCCGGAATGCGCTCGCGCACGCTCTGCGCCATGGTGTTGCCCACCACCAGCAGCAGTGTGAAGAACACCGCAAACAGGATCCAGCGCACGATGAGGCCGATGTCGCCGATCTGCTTGACGAAGCTGATGTTGAAATCCTTCTCCGTCTGCGTCTTGGTCTCATCCTGAGAATTCTCGAACATCGCATCGACGGTGCGGGCCACCTGCTGCGCGCGGTTGCCGTCGGTGAGCTTGAGGATGAAGAAATTCTCGCGGCCCTTGATGCCGAACTGGTTGGCCTCGTCGAAATAGTCCTGCTGGATGAACGCCAGGTTGGTGCGCTTCTTCCAGTCCTCGTCCTTGCCGTCGAAGATGCCCACCAGGTCGAAGACCCAGGCCTTGCTGCCGTTCTTCTGCGGATAGATGTTGGATTTGATCGGGAGCTTCTGGCCGACCTTCCAGCCGTACTGGTCGGCCAGCTGCTTGCCGGCGATCATGCCGGTGCGGGTGTGGATGAAGTCCTGCCACTGCGCCTCCGGCATCACCCACTCCGGGTAGACATCGCGATACCGCTGCGGGTCGAGCGAGAACATGATCAGCGGGCTGTTCTCCTGCCAGACGCCGCCGAACCAGGTCTGGTACGCGACGCGCGCCACCCCGGGTACCGCCTCGAGTTTCGGCAGCATGCTGATCGGTAGCGGCGAGGTGAACGACACCCGCGCCTGCGTGAACAGCCGCGTCGCGCCGACGAAGTCGGCGCCGGCGTTGAAAATGGTGTTCACCGACTGCAGCAGTCCGAACAGCAGGAACGCCATGATCACCGACAGCAGCGTCAGGATCGTGCGCGTGCGCTTGCGGAACAGGTTGGCGATGACGAAGCCGCTCTTGGTCATGGCGAGTCCCCGGGACGACCGCTCAGGCGGCCTGCGCCTGCTCGAGCAGCTGGCCCTTCTCGAGATGCAGCGTGCGGCGCGCGAACTCCGCGGCCTTGGGATCATGGGTCACCATGACGATGGTCTTGCCGTGCTCGCGGTTGAGCACCTGCAGGAGTCCGAGGATCTCATCCGCGGTCTTGCGATCGAGGTCCCCGGTCGGCTCATCGCACACCAGCAGCTGCGGGTCGGACACCAGCGCGCGCGCGATCGCGACGCGCTGCTCCTGGCCGCCGGAGAGCTCTTTCGGTTTGTGCTTGGCGCGATCGGCGAGCCCCACGATCTCGAGCGCCACGGCGACGTTCTTGCGGCGCTGCGCGGCCGAGAGCTTGGTGAGCAGCAGCGGCAGCTCGACGTTGCCTTCGGCGGTGAGCACCGGCATGAGGTTGTAGAACTGGAAGACGAAGCCGACGTTGTGGGCGCGCCAGTGCGCGAGCTGTCCGCTCGGGAGCTGGTCGATGCGGCGACCGGCAACGGTGATCTCCCCGGAGGTCGGCTGGTCGAGGCCGCCGATGAGATTGAGGAGTGTCGTCTTGCCGGACCCGGAGGGGCCCATCAGCGCAACGAAGTCGGCGCGCGGGATATCGAGCGTGAGTCCGTGCAGGACCTCGATCTTCTGCTTGCCGCGCTCGTAGACCTTGGTGACGTCATGCACCTGGACCATCGACTCGGACATGGTGTTGCCCCTGGCTCAAAAAAACACTGGTTGACGAAATGGTGCCCGCGCGCGACCTGCCGGCCTGCGTCGCGGTCTCGATGCGCGCCCGCTCATCACCTGGGCTCGCTCACTGCGGCGCCGTCCCTGAGGTCGGCGGGTCCCTCGACGATCACGGACTCACCGGGGCTCACCCCCGCGAGCAGCTGGCGAGAGTCGCCGCTCGTGCCGCCGACGGTGACCGTGCGGCGCTGCGCGCGGCGCCCCTGCAGCACGAACACGACGTCCTGGTCGCCGTCCTTGCGCAGCGCCGTCGCCGGCACGAGCACGCCGCGCGGTCGTTCATGTGCCTCGCCCGCCGCGGGGCTCGCCTCGAGGAACGAGACGCGCACCCCCATGTCGGGCACGATGCGATTGTCCTTGACGTCGAGCCCGATGCGCACCTTGACGGTCGCCTTGGAGCGATCGGCCGTCGGGATGATCGCGATGACGTGCGAGGGAATGCGCCACTCCGGGTAGGCGTTGAGCACCGACTCGACGCGCTGCCCGGGCTGCACGCGATTGATGTAGGCCTCGTTCACGTCCACTTCGACTTCGAGCGAGTCCATGTCGACCAGCGTGCCGATGCCGGTGCGTGTGAAGCCGCCACCGGCGGACAACGGCGAGATGATCTCGCCCACCTGCGCCGCCTTGGCGATCACGACGCCGGTGAACGGCGCGCGCACCGTGCAATAGTCGAGTTGCACCTGGGCCGCGCGCACATTGGCCTCGGCCAGGTCGATCAGCTTGCGCTGCGACTCGACCAGCGCGCTCTGCGTCGCAACCTGGGTGCGCGCCTGCTCGACCGCCTGCTCCGAGACCAGCTTGCGCGTGACGAGGTCCTCGTCGCGCTTCACGTCGCGCTGGTTCTGCGCGAGCTGTGCCTGTGCCTGTTGCAGCAGCGCCTGCGCGGAGTGCAGTTGCGCCTGCGCCTGCGCGAGCGCCGCGCGTTGCGCCGTGTCATCCAGGCGGCCGATCACCTGTCCCTCCTTGACGTGATCGCCCTCCTCGATGAGGACAGCGGCGACGGTTCCGGTGATCTGTGCCGACACGGTCGCCTGGCGGCGTGCCGTGACATAGCCGGTGGCATCGAGCACCGAGGTGCCGCCAGCGCCCCCGCCGATGGCCTGTGCGGCAACCGTGCGCACCACCGGTGCCGCGCGCGCATTGAGCGCGAGCCAGGCGCCCACGGCGAGGAGCACCGCCAGCGCGCCGGCTGCCGCGATCATCCAGGTTCGCCGCCCGCCAGCGCTGCTCGCCGGCGACTCGCTGCGATCGATGCGCAGCTGGCCCAACAGCGCCTTTTTGTCGGTCTCCGAGGTCATCCCCGCGTATCCATGAGGCGACGGCGCGCCACGATAACATCTGCTGCCACGCATTGCCGCAACCTCCCGGACAACCGGCGTTCGGCTCGGCGCACGGCGCGATTCGGCCGGCCGCAAGTGCCGCTCGCCGCCGCTGTCAGCGTGGTGGTTTTCAGCCCGAGGTGATCCGGGTCATCAGGCGGCGCGCCTGTGCAAACTCCGGTGCGATGAGCAAAGCATGCTCGAGCGCGTCGCGCGCCCCGACGGCATCGCCATGGTCGAGCAGGTCGCGCGCGAACAGCAGCCACGCCTCCGCGGCTCCCCATCCGGGCAGACGATCCGCGTCACTGCGTTCGGCTTCGAATGCAGCCACGGTCTGGCGCGCCTTGCCGAGTGCGCGCTCCTTGTTGCCGCCCTGCGAAGGCGGCAGCTCGTAGTCGCTCATCGCGTCGATGAGCAGCACCCGCGGATTGCGTGCCGCGAGCTGTCGCGCCCGCTCGAGGTCCTTGCGTCCGCGGTGTCCGGCGAGCGGCGCAAAGCCGCCGCCGCTCTCCGGCGGCGTGGTCAGACAGGCCGCGCGCAGTGCCAGCGCTTCGGCGAAATCCCCTTCCACCGCCAGTGCGGTGTCGACCTCGCTGACGCAATGCTCCGCATAGCGCACTGCGTTACCGCGCTCGGCGGCGGCAGGTGCTGCGGCGGCGAGCTGCGCACGGCGCCAGTCGAGGAGTCCGCCGTAGTAGCCGCGCAACTTGTCGCGTGCATCGCCCGCGGCGATCAGCTCCTCGAGCTTGCGCAACGCCGCGGTGTCCTCGGTGTAGTAGCCGTACTGGATACGGCTCTCGATGTCGCGCCACGCCCCATCGTCAGCGCGGACCGCCGTGACGGCGAGCGTGAGTACCGCAGCCACGACGGGCAGCGAGGGCTGGCGTGGCCCGCTCCGCCGCGCTGCCCCGCGATCGGTGACCGTGATCCGCTGCACGTTGCCCATTCAGTAAGATAGGCGAAAGTATGGCAGACCA
>DASQRV010000458.1:0-5587 GCA_035642735.1 Steroidobacteraceae bacterium | reverse complement strand
TGGAGACGTTGAAGACGAACGAGACGAGCGTTTGTGCGGTCACGACCCGGCGCAGCGCCACGTTCATCGTGGCGACGTCGGATGTCTGACAGGCCGCCGCGATGGTGAACGAGAAATAGATGAAGTCCCAAAACACCGGTTGCGCAGTCTGCGGGAATCGCAGTGGAGGGTTGTCCGCCTTTGCGCTGTAGTACAGGTTGGCGTAGTGCAACGTGAACATGGTGGCAACGATGATCCACGAGACCACTACGGTCGTGGTCGCGAGGCTGACATGCAGGATGCGTTGAGCGGGGGAGACATTCTTGACGGTCGCCAGCAGCGCTACGATCGCGACCAGGCTGGCTAACGCGGCGATGGTGATGACCAGCAGCAGGACCGGCGCCGTGGCGTCGCCCTCCCGGTAGCGCGCGTGAATGCGCTCGGCATCGAGTCGAATCATCCAGATGTAGACGAGCGTGAGGAACAGCAAAGCTCCACCGTTCCACGCGACCAGCAGCCGTGTCAGGAGTGGCCATTCCCCGGGCGAGAGTACGAAAATTATGAGCCCGGCGATCGTCCCGAGCCAGGTCCTCGTGTGACGGACCGTGTGTTGATGAACCGCTCTCAAGAGCCGCCTTTCGGCACCACTGCGCTCGATGTACAAGTGGAATTTAGCATCTCTCCCTTCCTGCGGATTGCCGCGCCTCCCGGCGAGGTTGTAGCGTCACTCCGGGTTGCACCCAGGAGCTCGAGCCATGGATCTCGGACTCACCGGCAAGCGTGCTCTCGTCACCGGCTCTACCGCCGGCATCGGCTTTGCGACCGCCGCGGCGCTCGCCCGCGAGGGTGCTCGAGTCATCGTCAACGGCCGCACTCAGCAACGGGTCGATCAGGCGCTTGCCAGGCTGCGCTCGATGATGAGCGAGGCCCGCGTCGAGGGCATCGCCGCCGATGTGAGCGGTGCCGAGGGTTGCCAACGGGTGATCACCGCCTTCCCGGAGCTCGACATCCTCGTCAACAACATGGGCATCTTCGAGCCAAAGCCCTTCCTCGAGATCCCGGACGCGGACTGGATGCGCTTCTTCGAGAGCAACGTCATGAGCGGCATTCGGCTCTCCCGCCACTACGTGCGTGGCATGCGGGAGAGAAACTGGGGTCGCATCGTCTTCGTCTCGAGCGAGTCGGGGCTCCAGATTCCAGTCGAGATGATCCATTACGGGATGACGAAGACCGCGCAGATCGCCGTCGCGCGCGGTCTCGCGGAAAGCCTCGCCGGGACCAACGTCACGGTGAACAGCGTCCTTCCCGGTCCCACAGCCTCCGAGGGTGTAGTGGGTTTCGTCGCGCAGCTCGCGGCCTCGAGCGGCAAGAGTGCCGCGCAGCTGGAGAAGGAGTTCTTCCAGTTTGCGCGGCCGACCTCGTTGTTACGGCGCTTTGAGGATCCCGCGGAGATAGCGGCGCTCATCACCTTCGTATGCAGTGCGCAGGCGTCCGCCACCACGGGCGCTGCGCTCCGCGCCGACGGCGGCGTGGTACGCGCGATCCCCTGAGCTGGCGCGGTTGTGTCAGCCGCGGCTTCGCGCGGCGACGGCCGGCGGCGGCTGCGGATCGGGCTCTGGTTGGATCTTCGCGTAGAGATCCCGGGTCGTCGCCGACGGCTCGCCTTGCCGGAGGGCTTGCAGTGTGGTGCGGAACGCGAGGAACACCTCGACCCCCTCGGCGGGGCGCCCTGCCTGGGTCAGCGCACTCATGAGGCGGCGGCACAGGCCATCCGACAGCGGCTCGGACTCGAACGCCCGCCGGCAGATATCGATCATCTCCTCCCGCCAGGACATTTTCTCGGCAGTCTGCGCGGCGGCCGTCACCAGACGCACCAGGCTCGCGCGGTAGCGTTCCCGCCCCGCGGCGGCCCAGGCGGCATCCACGTCGGTCCCGAGGAGCGGGCCGCGGTAGAGCGTGAGCGCCGCGTGCGTGGCAGCCAGGAACTCGTCCTTGCGGGTCTCGAGATCAGTCGCGCCGCAGAGTGTCTGCACGTTGCGCGCCGCCTGCTCGAACGCCCAGGTGTCGAGCCACACGAGGCGGCGATTGAGCGCAACCTCGCCGCCCTCGACGGTGACCGCGGCGTCATCGCCCAGCCATTCGCGCAGGCGATGGAGTGTCGTATTGAAGGAGCGGTGCGCATAGTCGCTGTCGACGTGCGGCCAGAGCGCATCGGCGAGACGCTCGACGCGCACGTGCTCGCCACCGAGTGCGATGAGCGCCGACAACAGCTCGAGTGGCCGAACGGCCTTGCCGCCCTTGACGGGCTCCGCGTCAGCGCTCTCGACCCGCAGCGGACCCAACGCCCGGATGCGCCAGGGCCACGGCCACTCCGCCACGAGGTACGGCGGCGGATCGGGCAACAGTCCCCGCCGCCGGATGAGGTGACGGAGGAACTCGCTCTCGATGTCAGCGGCGAACGCGATGCGGCAAAGCTGCGCGGCAAGGCGCGGCTCCCACCAGAGCCAATGCATGATGCCGCGCTCGCGCGCGATCGCGAATCCCTCGCGCAGGGCGCCGATAGAGTCCGCCTCGCGGCCACGACCGATGGCCACCGCCGCCCGGCACAGGTGACAGAGGAAATCCAGCAGCCGGTTCTTGAGTCGCGCGGCGATCTCCAGCGTGCGCCCGAGCTCGCGATCGGCGGCGGCTTCACTGCCGCTCCCCTGCAGCACCTGCGTCAGCGCAAGTCCCGCAACCACCTCGAAGAAGGGCGCGCCGAGCTCGCTCGCGGCGCGCACCGCGGTCTTGAGCTGCTGGAGCGCGAGGTACAGCTCACCACGCAGCATCGCGTGCCACGCGACCGCGTACGTCTGCAGGAACAGGTCGAAGCGGCGCTGCGCCGGGCCGCGTGCCTCGAGTAACTTCAGCCACTGCGCCGCGTCCTCGAGGTCCGCTTCGCCGAGTGCACTGCAGAGCGCGTTGATCAGGAAGGTATCGTTCCAGATGCGCACCCCGCTGCGCGAGACGATGTCGAGGCCGGTGCGGACCGCCGCGGTGCAGCGCGAGCGATCGCCGGCCAGCATGTAATAGATCGCCTGCGCCTGGGCGAACTTGGTGGTCGACACCGGCGTAACGCTGGCGAGCGACGTCAGGCCGGCATCGTGCTCGACGAGCCGCTCGGCGCCGCCGAACCCGCCGTTCCAGGCCGAGAGCGTGATGAGCACGGCGTCGACGCTCAGACGCACGTTCGGGTCGCGGTGCGTCTGGCTCAAGCGCTGCGTGCGCTCGCGCCAGACCGGCACGTCCGGGTGCCACGGCTGGCGCAGTACGATCGCGATGAACATGTTGCCGGTGAGGCGCGCCTCGAGATCCGCTGTGGGCCACTCGGTATTGGAGGCGATCCATTGCGCGCCGGCTTCGATCCAGGGATCGAGCAGCGAGAAATCGTCGGGATCGTGCAGCGTCGCCTCCAGCGCCCCGTTGATGGCGGCCAGCACTCCGGCGGTGGACACCGGCTCCGCGCGCGTGAAGAGCCGGAAGGCGCGCGCATAGAGCTCGCGCGCATCACGTGGGGCGTACGGGTAGCGCGCGGTCGCGAGCCAGTAGAGGAGCCACGGATTCTCGCCGCGCCGGGCTTCCGGCAGGGCGCTGATCCAGTTCTCGAGCGTCTGCCCGCGGCCCTGGGCGAGGAGAGCATCCGCCTGGCTCAGTATTCGGCTCTCGAGTCCAGCCCAGTCGCGCAGCCGCACGAGCAGCGCCGCCGCGGCCTCGAAGTGCTGATGCGCCGAGAGCACCCGCGCGGCGAGCCGCTTGCGATTGGCGATCTCCTCCGCGCTCCCGGTCATCTCGGCACGTGCCTCGAGGAACTCGCGCAACAGCGGATGCAACTGGTAGATGGTCTGCGGCTCACCCGGAATGACCGTGACCAGAAACCCTCGCTGCGCAAATCCCAGCAGCGTGCTGCGGGATTCGACCGGAATCCCGAGCTCATCCGCCATGGCTAGTGTGATCTGCGGCAGATACGCCAGGCGCAGCAGCGCCTCCTGCGTCGACGGATCGAAGTGCTGCAACACTTCCTCGGCGAGATAATCGAAGATGACCGAGGGCATATCGGCGTCGGGCGCACTCACCGCGGAGGAGCGTGCCTGCCGATCCTGCAGCAGGAGAATGAATCCTGCGGCCCAGCCGTGGGTGCGCGCGTGCAGCCGCTCGACCTCCCCGGCCGTGATGCCCGCGTTGCGCACCGCGGCTACACCGGCGGCTTCTTCCAGCGTGAGTCGCAGTTCCGCCCAGCCGATGAGCCGCAGTCGTCCGCGGGCACGCAGGCGCGCAAAACCCGTCGGGGGGCTCAGGCGACTGATGATGAAGAGCCGCCCGCCCTGCGGCAGCTCGTCGATGGCGACGCGCAGCACGCGATAGAGCGGATCCCCGGCATCGACGTCCTGGGAGTTATCGAACACCAGGCAGGGCTTGTCGAGCCGGGCATAGAGGTCGCGGAAGTAGTTGCGGGCGAACGCCTCCACGTTGGCGGCGTAGGCCGACTCGAACTGCGGCAGCAGTTTGCCGACGCGCCGCTCGCCCTGCACTGCCTGCGCGAGATAGAAGAAGAAAGAGGCGATGTCGGCATCGCCCCGGTCCACCTGGTACCACAGACCCGGCAGGCGCCGTGTGGCGGTGTAATCGGCTATGAGTGTCGTCTTGCCGCTGCCCGGGGGTCCGACCACCCACACGACCGGTGCGGCGTCCGCTTTGTCCAGCTCCTCGAACAGGCGCGTCCGCGAGTAGGTGGCGGCGGTGGCAGGTCGCGTGAGCTTTGCGAGTCTTGTTCTTGCTGCCATCGATGCTGGCGCGTTGGGTGCTGTCTGGGCCGTAGATTGCGACGCTGCTGCGCCAGTTTCGCAGGTACGATCCATTTACCCAGCTCCCTTTATAACCGAGAATCAAACTCGTTGCATCGTTCCAACATCGGACCACCGCGGCGAGCCGACATTCCGTAAAGTCAGGGGATGGCCCCGCCGGCGTCGGCCACCACTTGCCGCGGCGGCCTGCCGTCGCCTCGGGTATCGGGTTCCGCGCTCCCACCTTCCTGAGCCACGACGACCAGGCGGATGGTGCCGGTCGGGTGCGCGGCGGCGAGCGTGTGGGCCACATCGTGCGCGAGCGCGCGGCTCACTGCCGTCTCCGGCATGGCCACCGTGGCCACCCCGTACACGAGCGCGGCGATGACCTCGGAGTAGGTGCTCGACACGTGCAGGCTGTCGGCCGCCGGCGGAACCTGCGGGTCCACCGGCAGCTCCACGAGCGATGCGGTGAGCGACTCGCGGCTCTGAATCTTCTCGTACCCCACCCAGATGAGCGGGAAGTACGGATACGGAGCGGCGAAGCCGGTATCGTGGAGCTGCCGGTGCATCGGCGTCCCGACGGCGAGCAGGTAGTCGGCGACGGGCGCTGCCGGCGAGGCCTCGTGCGGCGCGAGAACGGCAGCGAGCGTGTCACGGCTGCCGGTCGGGCCGTACAGGTAGCTCGTGCCATCGACCAGCACCACGCGCGGCACATCGTGCTGAATCGACTTCGAGAGATAGTCGATCATCTGCCGGTTGCGGTTGGTGCTCAGGGTGATCGCCGC
>DASQRV010000457.1:0-2196 GCA_035642735.1 Steroidobacteraceae bacterium | reverse complement strand
CGGGCGGGCTGCCGGGGAGGCGGCCGCCGTGCTCGCGCTCGCCCCCGGGGCGCAGAAGAACGCCGCGCTCGTTGCGGCCGCGCTAGCGGTGCGTGCCCGGGCGGCCGAGATCCTTGCCGCCAACGAATGCGACCTCGCCGCGGCGCGGGCCCGGCACCTGAGCGGGCCGCGCCTCGAGCGGTTGCGTCTCGATGAGCGGCGTCTCGAGTCGATCGCCGCGGGCATCGATGCGGTGGCCGGGCTCGCCGACCCCATCGGCCGCGTCGTAGCCGAGTGGCAGCGTCCGAACGGGCTGCGGATTCAGCGCGTCGCCGTGCCGCTCGGGGTGATCGGCATCATCTACGAGAGTCGTCCCAACGTCACCGCGGACGCCGGCGCGCTGTGCCTGAAGTCGGGCAATGCCTGCATCCTGCGCGGCGGCTCAGAGAGTGAGCACTCGAGCGCCGCCCTGCACGAGTGCCTCACGAGCGGGCTCGGGGCCGCCGGATTGCCGGCCGCCTGCATCCAGCTGGTGCCGACCAGCGACCGCGCGGCAGTGGGCTACATGCTCGCCGGCATGAGCGAGTATCTGGATGTCATCGTGCCGCGCGGCGGTCGCAGCCTCGTCGAGCGGGTACAGAAGGAGGCGCGTGTCCCGGTCATCGGCCACCTCGAGGGCAACTGCCACGTATACATCGACCGCGATGCCGACGTCCGCATGGCACGCGCCATCACCCTGAACGCCAAGATGCGCCGCACCGGAATCTGCGGCGCAGCCGAGACGCTGCTCGTGGATGCGGCATGCGCCGCGACGCATCTGCCGCCGCTCATCAGCGACCTGCTGAAGGCTGGCTGCGAGGTGCGCGGCGATGCGACGGTGCAGCGCGTCGATGCGCGCGTGCGCCCGGCGAGCGAGGATGACTGGTACACCGAGTATCTCGACGCGATCATCGCTGCCCGCGTCGTCGAGGGAGTCGACGCGGCGATCGCGCACATTGCGCGCTACGGCTCGGCGCACACCGAGTCGATCGTGACCGAGAATCCGACGACCGCCGAGCGCTTTCTGCAGCGCGTCGACAGCGCGATCGTGCTGCACAACGCCTCGACGCAGTTCGCCGATGGTGGCGAGTTCGGCATGGGAGCCGAGATCGGCATCTCCACGGACCGTTTCCACGCGCGCGGCCCGGTCGGCGTGGAGCAGCTCACCAGCTACAAGTACGTGGTACGCGGAGCGGGGCAGGTGCGGCCGTAGAGGTCGGCCGGGGCTAGACGTGCTCGTGGACGTGCCGCGCGGCCGCGGCATCCTCCGCCGCGGCCTGCGCCGGCGCAGCCGCGCAGCGCTCGCAGTTCACCCAGCCGGAGTCACCGTTCAGGTAGTGCTCCTTCTTCCAGATGGGCAAGCGATGCTTGACTTCATCGATGATGTAGCGGCAGGCGCGGAACGCCTCATCGCGGTGCGCGGCGCTCACCCCGACCCACACCGCGAGCTCGCCGACCGCGAGTGCGCCGATGCGATGTACGCAGGCGGCGTGCGCCACACCGAAGCGCGCGATCGCGTCGGCGACGATGCGCTCACCCTCGCGCACGCCGAGAGCCTCGAAGGCCTCGTACTCGAGTCCGCGAACGCGCTGGCCCTCGTTGCTGTCGCGCACCCAGCCCTCGAACGCGGCGTAACCGCCGCAGGCCGGGTCCGCGAGTGCGCGGCGCAGCTCATCGGGGGCAATCCGTGTGCGGGTGAACTGAAACGCGGCCATGAGTACTCGCCCCTCAGCCCCCGGCGACCGGCGGTATGAACACGACCGCGTCGCCGTCGGCGAGCGGGGCCGTCCATTCCCGGAACTCGGTGTTGATGGCCACCCGCAGCACCTCGGGCGCGAGCGAGAAGGGGTAACGCTGCGTGAGCTCGGCATACAGCTCCGCGGCGGTGCGCGCGCGTGTCACCAGCGCCTCGTCGCGCCGGCCTGCCTGCTCCCGCAGCAAAGCGTAGTACTGCACGGTGATGTGCTTCGGGTCCGCCGTGGCTTGCGGGGCGATTGCGGTCATGGCACTCCTATACTCCTCGGGCGTGTTGATGTCGTCGAGCGCACGCGGGTTCGGCTCATCGATCAGGCAGGTATCCGCGCCGAGGAGGAAACGGCGCGGGCACTGCCGGCCGCTCGCGACGTAGGCGGCGAGCGGCGCAGCGCTGCGCGGTTCCCAGATGGCACACAGGGGCTC
>DASQRV010000456.1:0-3492 GCA_035642735.1 Steroidobacteraceae bacterium | reverse complement strand
CCATCGTGCGGGAGGAGATTCGCGCGACGCTGCTCGAAGAGCTGCGGGCTTTGTATGAGGATAGCCACCGCGCCGCCGAAGCCCTGCGCAGGCTTCAGAGGAGCGCCAATCTGCGGCTGGTCGCCTGGAGCGCGGCGGTTCTCACCCTGGCCACGCTGGTTCCCTGCGCCATCGCCTGGTGGCTGCTGCCTACGCGCGCCGAGATTCAGGCGCTTGGCGCCAGGCGTGACGAGCTGACGGCCAATATCGCGCGCCTCTCGCGTCAGGGCGGAAATCTCGAGCTGCGTCATTGTGGGACCAGCCAGCGGCTGTGTGTGCGGGTCGAGCGCAGCGCGCCGGCGTACGGCGAGGCGGGCGATTTCCTGATCGTGAAGGGTTACTGAGGTCGTGCAGCGATGGACTGGAGGGCGATGTCTCAGCACGCCGCCAGGTGGCAGTGGTGGCCGCTTCTCGCGGCGCCGCTGCTGCTCGCGTGGCGCGCGCTGCGGGTACAAAAGGCCGAAGTGCACAAACGGGGCGCGCGTGTACTCGCAGGACGACACCTGCGGCGCAGCGTGCGGCGGCGCTCCCGTGGTGCGTCGCTCGCCATTGCGGGAGTACCGATCAGTTCACGCGAGGAGACCCGGCACTTCAAACTCATCGGCACGACCGGTACTGGAAAATCGACTGCCATCGCGGACCTGCTGAGTGCGGCGCTGCGTCGCGGCGATCGTGCCGTGATCGCCGATCCCGATGGAGGCTACCGCGCACGCTTCTTCGAGCGCCGCCGTGGCGACGTCATACTCAATCCCTTCGATCCCCTGTCCGTAAAATGGAATCCGTTCGCCGAGATTCGCGCGCCGTGGGATGTTGAGCAGCTGACGAGCGGATTGATACCGGCCAGCGAGGATCCTTCGGGGCGGGAGTGGCGGGGATACGCACGTACCTTCCTCACAGCCGTGACGCGTCGCTGCTGCGAGTCGGGCTGTAATGACGCGAGTGAGCTCTGGCGTCTCCTGACTGTCGCTACCAGCCCGGAGCTGCGGGCGCTGGTCGCCGGTTCGCCGGCACAGCCCTTTCTCGAGCCGGAAAATGCCCGCATGTTCGGCTCGATCCGCTCGGTAGCGGGGTCCGCCGCGGTCGCACTCGAATACGTACAGGCGCAGCGGGCGCGCACTTTCTCGGTGCGCGACTGGGTGCGCAGCGGACGCGGCGTGCTGTTCATTCCCTACGCGGCGCCACAGATTGCGGCACTCCGTTCGATCATTGCCACGTGGATGCGGCTGGCTATCTTCGAGGTGATGGGTCGGCCCACGGAGGGCGAACCGTTGTGGTTCGTGGTCGATGAGCTGGATTCGCTCGGCGCCATCGACGGCCTGAAGGATGCACTGGCGCGGCTGCGCAAATTTGGCGGTCGGTGCGTGCTCGGCTTTCAGTCGATTGCGCAGGTGTCGGCGACCTACGGACTCGGTGAAGCCCAGACTCTGGTAGAGAACTGCGGCAACACATTGATCCTCAGGTGCTCGGGCAGCGAGCACGGCGGTACTTCGCAGTTCGCCTCGCGCCTGATCGGCGAGCGCGAAGTGGTGCGCCGGCAGACTTCCCGTGCGCACGATCGGGAAAGCTGGCTGGCACTCCGCGGCGCACGTCGCTCGACCAGTGTCACTCGACAGCAGATCGTTGAAGCCGCGGTGTTGCCGGCCGAGATCGAGCAACTGCCGGACCTCGCCGGGTACCTCAAGACCGCTGCGTCGCCCGTGTGGTTGCGCGTCAGTCTGCGGCAGCGAGCCTGAGGCATGGCCATCTTTCGCATGGCGATCAGCTCCGTCTCGCGTAGCGCGGGGCGCCGCGCCACGGCCGCGGCCGCCTATCGCTCCGGCGAGCGCATCCGCGATGAACGAACGGGCGAGCTGTTCAATCAGACGCGTCGCCGCGACGTGCTGCATACCGAGATCCTCCTGCCAGCACATTTCGCCGGTGAGCCTGTCGAGTGGGCGAGGAATCGCGAGCGGCTGTGGAACACGGCGGAGCACGCCGAGAAACGCCACAACTCGCGGGTGGCACGCGAATATCAGGTCACGCTGCCCCCGGAGCTCGACGCCGTGCGCCGCGTCGCGCTCGCACGCGCCTTCGCACGCGAGATTGCCGACCGCTACAAAGTGGCCGTCGATCTCGCGGTTCACGAACCGCCGGCGGGTGGCGATCCACGCAACTTCCATGCGCATCTGTTGACGACGACCCGCGAGGTGACGCCGGCCGGGCTGGGCGCGAAGGCTGGCATCGACATGGATCAGCGCGAACGCCGGCGTCGGGGCTTACCCGATCACCGCCAGGAGTACATAAACCTGCGGGAGCGCTGGGCAACGCTGACGAACGCTGCGCTGCGCGAGGCGAATATCGATGCGCGCATCGACCACCGTAGCCTTGCCGCGCAAGGCCTCGACCGTGAGCCACGGCCTGCGATCCCGTTGATGCACCTGAAGATGGAACAGCGAGGACTGCCCAGCCAGGTCGCTGAGGGACTGCGCGCCAGGTACCGCGAAGGCGTCGCACGCCGGCTCGAACGGCAGCAGGCTCGCGAGGGCGCGGACGCTGCCCCTCCCGCACGGCAGGCCGCCGGGTCCGCCGCGGTCACTGCCGTTGCGGGCGCGGATGTCGAGGAGATCAGGCGCCGTGCCCGGGAGGCGTGGCTGCAGCTTCGCTCGCAGGGACAGCAGGCGAGCGCTCAATCTTCAGAACGGGGCCAGGGAGGCGAGCGTGAAGTCCGCGAGCACGATACCGCCGCAGCCAAGTCACGGGAGGACGATCTCGCCCTGTGACCACGGTGCGGCGTCACCACCGAGTGGAGTGGTGCCTGGAACTCTGGCGCCTGAGAGCGTGACGTTTGCCTCCTGCTACGTCTATTCCCCGCGCGCTGCGGGATGGCTGGCGGAGGCTTCACGTAAACTGTGCGACCGGGTGAAATCGAGCGATCCGCGATGGCTGCCGCGGTATGCCGGTTTCGTCTATCGGAGCAGCCTCCGGGATCGGCACCTGGCGGCGCTGTTCGCCCGCGATGCCGTGTTGGTTCCGGTCCCGGGAAGCGCTTGTACGGGGCAGGCGCCGTGGGCGGCGCTCCGGCTCGCAGTTGCACTCAGCGAGGTGGGTTTCGCACTGCGCATATGGACGGGGTTGCGGCGACGGTACGCCGTCACCAAGTCGGCCACCGCGCCCAGCGCAGCGCGGCCAACCGTGCAACAGCACTACGACTCATTCGCGGTAATGCGGGTGACGAAACCAATCCACAGGGTCGTGCTGATCGACGATGTTATAACCAGGGGTCGCACGCTGCTCGCGGCGGCAGCGCGGCTGCGAGCCGAGTTACCGTTTGCCGATGTCAGAGGTTTCGCGCTCATTCGCACCCGGGGGTTCGTTGACCACATCGAGCACCTGGCTGAGCCCTGCTGCGGTGTGGTCCGCTGGGCCGGGGGCGATGCGCGGCGCGAGCCGTAGTAACTCGCGCAGTCGTCTTCG
>DASQRV010000455.1:0-7506 GCA_035642735.1 Steroidobacteraceae bacterium | reverse complement strand
AGTTCCCACGCCGCATAGACAGCAGCGCTCCGCACCCGCGCCTCGGTGACGCTCACCGTCTTCCAGCGCACGCGGGCGGTCGTATCGTAAAGCGCCACCGGATCGATGTGATCGTCGCGGATCTGTACCCCGGTGCGGAGTGTCCCCTGCTCTGCGAAAAGCGTAAGCGGCAGTGAGTACCTGACGGTTGCGCCGTAGACCTGACGGTTGTCGTACTGCTCGAACTGGTCGCCGTGCACCGGATCCGTGAAGTAGGTGAAGTTCGAGAACAGATCGAGCCGATAGCCGAGCACATAGGCCCCGGTGCCCCAGCTGCCCGCACCGAGTTGGCCCCACGCCTCGCCCGAGATGCTCCAGCGCTGGCTGTTACCGCCGTCGGTCGGATCGATGTTGCCGAACCGCGAGATGAGCCCCTCGCTCACCGCTCGCTGCGGGGTTTGATCGGTGGCATGCCAGTGCCCCTCATAACCCATCGCGGTGAGCGCATAGCCACGCTCAGCATCGCCGCGGGTGTACTTCACGAGGCCGCTCAGCCGCTGGTAGTCCTCGGGGAGTACCCAGGGGCCGTTTGTCAGGCCGTATTCGCCGCCGAGCAGCAACTCTCCACTTCCGAGAGCGCTCGAAGTCGCGGCCACGACGCGTCGGTAGCCCTCCGCGCCCGCGCTCAGAGTCACGAAGGGCGCATCGAGCCGCACGCGATAATGAATCGACGCCGCCCCCGCGGCGGAGAAGTCGCCGTCCTCGGCGTGGTAGACCCCCTTGCGGTAGTCGATGCGCTCGATGAGCTCGGGAATGAGGAAGTTTAGATCGCTGTAACCCTGCCCGTGCGCGTGGGTCGGCATGTTGACCGGCACACCGTCGACCGACGTCGCAAAGTCCGTGCCGTGGTCGAGGTTGAAGCCACGCAGGAAATACTGATTGGCCTTCCCGTCGCCGCTGTGCTGGGTAACCACGAGCCCGGGAACGGCTTCCAACACTTCGGCAGGGCGCAACAGTGCGCGGTTCTCGAGCACCTCCTGCGTTGCGGTGCCCTCGCTCGCTGCCTCGAGCTGGCTGTCAGGGCGCGCTCGCGTCGCGGTGACGACCACCTCCTCGAGCAGGCCGGCGGCTGCCTCCATCGCCCGTGTGGGAACCTCCTGCAGGAGCGCGGCAATGCCGATCCCCGCCGCCAGCCTTGCCGCAGCCCCTCTCATGCTGGCTGCTACGGGCGGCGCGGCCGCGCGGATGCACCCTCACGCCCGTTGCATCCAGCCGGTCTGCTTGTCCGTAGAGCCGGGTGTACTTCTCATCTGCGCATGACGCGCACCACCTGACTTGAGGGGATGACTACCATGAATCGCAGGATTTTCTTGGGCGTACTGGCGTGCACCGCCGCAGCCATGCCGCTTGCAACGCTCGCCTCCAGTCATCGCGAGGCACCATTCATCGCAGGGCAGCCGAAGGTCGATGGCACGGACTTCTACATGTTCCGCAGCTATGAGCCGGGCCGGGAACAGTTCGTCACCTTCATCGCCAACTACAACCCGCTGCAGGATGCCTACGGCGGGCCCAACTATTTCACGCTCGACCCGAAGGCGCTCTACGAGATCCGCATCGACAACGACGGCGATGCCCGACCCGACCTCACCTTCCGGTTCCGCTTCACCAACACTCTGAAGGACCTGAAGGTGAATGCCGGCGGCCGCAACGTCGCCGTGCCGCTCATCAACATCGGTCCAGTGAATGCGGCCGGGTCGAACCTCAACGTGATACAGAGCTACACCATCGAGCTGGTGCGCGGTGACCCGGGCTCCGGGGAGCTCGAGATGGTCACCAACGCCAGCCTCGGCGGACACACCTTCTTCAAGCCGGTCGATAACATCGGCAACAAATCGATCGACAACTACCCGGCGTATGCGGCGAACTTCATCTACAGCGCGGCGATCCCCGGCTGCCCCACACCGGCGCGTGTATTCGTCGGCCAGCGCAAGGACGGCTTCGTGGTGAACCTTGGCGAGATCTTCGATCTCGTGAATCTCAATCCCGTCGGGCCGCGCGATGGCGCCCCGAACACCATCGCCGACAAGAACGTGACCTCGATCGCGCTCGAGGTGCCGATCAGCTGCCTGGTGCGCAAGGATCCGGTCATCGGCGCGTGGACGACGGCGAGCGTGCCAGCGGAGGAAGCGCAGAATCCCGAGCGTGACAGCGGTGATGCGGCGGATGGCGGGCGCCGCCATCGCGGCAGCTGGACCCAGGTATCCCGGCTCGGGATGCCGCTGGTCAACGAAGTGGTCATCGGGCTCCCGGACAAGGATCGCTTCAACGCCAGCGAGCCCCACCAGGACGCGCAGTTCCTCACCTACGTGACGAATCCGAGCTTGCCGGTGCTGCTGAACGTCCTGTTCGGCAACGCCGCGCTGCCGCCGGAGACGCCCCGCAACGACCTGGTGAGTGTCTTTCTGACGGGCGTCGAGGGCCTCAATCAACCCATGCGGGTGACCCCCGCTGAGATGCTGCGCCTGAACACCTCGATTGCCCCGAAGGCGCCCGCCGCGCAGAACGATCTGGGCGTGCTCGGCGGCGATCTCGCGGGGTTCCCGAATGGCCGGCGCCCCTTCGACGACGTCGTCGACATCACGCTGCGCGCCGCAATGGGTGCGCTCTGTGGCGCGGTCGGCAACTGCGGCAGCGAGACCCGTGACCCAAACGGCGGCAAGCCCTACACCGATGGTGCGCGCGCCGCAGGTCCTGACGCCGCACATGCCCACGCGAGCGGCGCCGTGAGCCCCAATGACTTCTATCTCGATGGCTTCCCGTACCTGCTCGACCCGTTCCCGGGCTCACCGAACGGCGCCCCGCTCCTGCCGTGAATCTGCAACCGGCAGCTCTCGGACGCAAGTGGCGGTCATGCGCATCACTCATGCGCATGGCCGCCGCCGGGCTGGCACTCGCGGCGGGCATTGCGGCCGCATCGCCCTACCTGCCTGCGGATGACGGCACAGTCCTCGAGCGGGTGCCCGAGCGATCGGACCTCGAGCGGCTCGAGCCGCTGCGCGCCGCGGTCGCCGCCGACAACGGAAACCTCGGGGCGGCGCTCGCGCTCGCGACCGGTTATATCGGCATCGGACGCCACAACAGTGATCCGCGCTTCATCGCCCACGCGCAGGCGGCGCTCACGCCGTGGCTGTCACGGCCGCGACCGCCCGAGCGGGTGCTGGTGCTCGAGGCGATCGCTCTGCAATACCTGCACCAGTTCGATCCGGCACTGGCGCTGCTCGAGCAGGCGTTGGCCCTCGAACCGCTCGATGCACAGGCGTGGCTCACACGCGCCGCGCTTCTCGAGCTGCGCGGGGATTACGCCGGCGCTCGACACGCCTGTGCGCGCCTGGTGCGCGCTGCGGATGACTTCACCGCCCTTACCTGCCTCGGCAGCGTCGCCGGCCGCAACGGCGAGTTGGCGGCGAGCTATCGATCGCTGCAGGCATCTTCCAGTCTGACCCCGCGGCTGCCAGCCGCGCTGCGCGCCTGGCGTCTCTCGGTCGTGGCGGAGATGGCCGAGCGCCTCGGGGACGATCGTGCGGCCGAAGCGCACCTGCGCGCTGCGCTGCAAGCAGCCCCCGATGATCCATACGTGAAGTCCGCTTACGCGGATCTGCTGCTGCGCACGGGCCGCGCGCAGGAAGTGATCGCGCTCCTCGCCGGGAACGAATCCCAGGATCCACTGCTGCTGCGTCTCGCCATCGCCGGGCATCGGCTCGGCAGCCCCGAAGCACAGCGTTGGATACGGGACTTTGATTCGCGGCTGCGCGCCGCAGGGCGCGACGGCGACACCACCCATCAGCGCGAGCAGGCCATGTACCTGCTCGAAGTGCGTGGCGACACCGGCGCCGCGCTGCAGTCGGCTGAGCGCAACTGGGCCGTGCAGCGTGAGCCCGCGGACCTGCGCGTCTACGCGCGCGCCGCCGAGCGGGCACACGCCGCCACCGATGTCGCGGTGATTGCCCGCTGGTTGCGTGCGACCCGGTACGAGGATCGCACGCTCTGTGCACAAATCGAGTGCAGCGCGCCGCAGCAGGCACCGTGAGGCACCTGCGACACGTTTGGCCTGCAGGCGCGCTCGCCCTCGCGCTCGCCGTATGGGGGACTGCAGCATTCGCCCACAAACCGAGCGACAGCTATCTCACACTCACCGTAGCCGCCTCCGGCAGCGTCCTCGAAGGCCAGTGGGACATCGCGCTGCGCGATCTCGACTTCGTGCTGGGTCTCGATACCAACCGTGACGGCGCCATCACCTGGGGCGAATTGAAGGCGGCACGCAGCCGCATCGCCGACTATGCATTCACGCGGCTGACGCTCGAGGGATTAGGGCGCGGTGATCGCAGCGCCTGTCCGGCGCGTCTCACCGGTCTTCTGGTCGATGAGCACGTCGACGGTCACTACGCCGTGCTGCGGTTCAGCGCCGACTGTGGCCTGCGGCCGACCGAGCTGGCGGTGCACTACCGGTTGCTGTTCGAGGTCGATCCGACTCACCGCGGTCTGCTGCAAGTCATCGGCGCCGGAGGCGAGCAGGCTGCAGTGCTGAGCCGTGAGGCGCCCCGGGCGAGTCTCAGTGTCTCTTCTCCCGGACGCTGGCAACAGCTCGCCGCATTCGTGAGCGAGGGTATCTGGCACATTCTCAAGGGCTACGACCACGTCCTGTTCCTCCTGACGCTGTTGTTCCCGGCGGTGGTGCGCTACGGCGCCCACGGCTGGGAGCCGCGCGCGTCACTGCGCGATGCGGCGCTCGAGGTGCTGCAGGTCGTCACGGCCTTCACGCTCGCGCACTCCCTCACCCTGTCGCTCGCGGTGCTGGGTGTCGTGCATCTGCCGGCGCGCTGGGTAGAGAGTGCCATCGCGCTCACCGTGTTTCTCGGCGCCCTCAACAACCTGAAGCCCGTGATCGTCAAAGGACGCTGGGCGGTGGCTTTCGTCTTTGGCCTCGTGCATGGACTTGGTTTCGCATCGGTGCTCGCGGATCTGGGGCTCCACGGCGCGAATCTCGCGCTCTCGCTCCTCGGCTTCAACGTGGGCGTCGAAATCGGTCAAATGCTCATCGTGTTGGCGGTGCTGCCGCTCGCGTTCCTGCTCCGCGATACTGCGCTCTATCGGCGCACCTTCATGCCAGCCGGATCGGCGGCCACCGTGCTGCTCGCCGGCTACTGGCTCGTCGTGCGCATGACGGGTACGGGTCTCGGATGATTGCGACCCCGGGCCCGCGCTCCTAGGATGGCCTCATGAGCCGCAACGAGCCGGACGGCGCGGAGCTCGAAGCGCTGCTGGCGCGCTGCGCCGCCGGCGACCGTGCCGCGCTCGAAACGCTCTACGCGCGCGTCGCGCCGATCCTGCTCGCCGTGCTGATGCGCATTCTCCGCCGGCGCGATGTCGCCGAGGATGCGTTGCAGGACGTGTTCGTCAGCGTATGGCAGCGCGCCCGCCAGTTCGACCCGATCCGCGGCCGCGCGCTCGCATGGCTCGTGTCCATGGCGCGCTACCGGGCGATCGACCTGCAGCGGGCCACGCGGCCCGCGGTGCCAATGAGCGAGGTGAGCGCGCTCGAACCGCAGTTGCAATCAGAGGGACCGGACGAGAACAGCGACGTGCTCGGCTCCGGAGCGTTGCTGTGGCGCTGCCTGGAGCAGATCGCAGCGCCACAGCGGCGCTGCCTGATGCTCGCCTACGAAGAAGGGTTGACGCACAGCGAGATCGCCCGCGCGGTGAATGAGCCGCTCGGCACGGTGAAGAGCTGGGTGCGGCGCAGCCTCATCGCGCTGCGACGGTGTCTCGAGTCATGAACTACGAGCAAGCCGAGCTGCTGGATCGTCTTGCCGCCGAGTACACACTCGGCACGCTGCGCGGCCGCGCCCGTCGCCGCTTCGAGCGTCTGTGCGTCACCAGCGCCGCGGCGCGCAGCGCGGTTTATCGCTGGGAGGATCACTGGAGCGCCCTGAGTCGCACGGTTCGGCCGGTAGAGCCCTCTCCGCAGGTGTGGGCCGCTGTGAGCCGGCGTCTGTTTGGCGATGACGTAGGAGCTGGGGCAGCACCACCGCGCGTCCGGCGCTGGCGCGCCTGGCAGCTTGCCGCCGCGGCGGGCCTGGTGGCGGTTGCGCTGATCGTGGGCCTGATCGTGCGCCAGGTTGCGCCGCCCCCGCTGCAGACCCTCGCCGTCCTCGGCACCGACGCCGCGCACCCGGTGTGGCGGCTCGAGCGGCGCCCGCCACTGACCGCGCTCACCATCGAGGTCGTCGGCACCGTACCGGAAGCGGCGGGCAAGTCTTACGAGCTGTGGGCGCTGCCGCCCGGCGGGGCGCCGGTCTCCCTCGGCTTGCTGCCTGGCAGTGGTCGCGCGGAGCGCGCGCTGAGCGAGCCGCAACGCCTCGCGCTGCTCGCGGCCGACAAGGTGGCCGTCAGCGTCGAGCCGGCGGGGGGATCACCCACCGGGAGCCCGACCGGGCCGATCGTGATCGTGACCCCCGTGCCGGCGGCCGGTTGAGCAGGTGCTCTGGCTCTCTGCCTGACCGCTAATGCGCGAGGCTGAAGGCCTGCCGTCGCCGGCGCGCCTCAGATCCTCACCGGGAATGCCCCGCGACCCGCGTAGCGCACCCCGCCGAGCTCGGCCTCGATACGCAGCAGCTGGTTGTACTTGGCGACGCGGTCCGAGCGCGACAGCGAGCCGGTCTTGATCTGCGTGGCGGCGGTGGCGACGGCGATGTCGGCGATGGTGCTGTCCTCGGTCTCGCCGGAGCGGTGCGATACCACCGAGGCGTAGTGCGCCTTGTCGGCCATGTCGATGCACTCGAGCGTCTCGGTGAGCGTGCCGATCTGGTTCGGCTTGATGAGGATGGCGTTGGCGATGTGCCTGGCGGTAGCTTCCCTGAGGATCTTCGTGTTGGTGACGAATACGTCATCGCCGACCAGCTGTATCTTCGCGCCGAGGGCACGCGTGAGCTGTGCCCAGCCGTCCCAGTCCGCCTCGCTCATGCCATCCTCGATGCTGATGATCGGGTAGCGGGCGCTGAGGTCCGCGAGATACGCCGTGAACTCCGCCGCGGAGAAGCTGCGCTTCTCGCCGGCGAGCTCGTAGCGGCCGTCGCGGAAGAACTCCGAGCTGGCGACGTCCAGCCCCAGGTAGATGTCGTGTCCGGCGCGGTAGCCGGCCCGCTCGATCGCCTGCAGAATCAGGCCGAGAGCCGCCTCGTTCGACTGGAGGCTCGGAGCGAATCCACCCTCGTCGCCGACCGCCGTCGACAGGCCGCGCGTGGCCAGCAGCTGTCGCAGCGCGTGAAATACCTCGACGCCGTAGCGCAGCGCCTCGCGGAAGCTCGCAGCCCCGACCGGGAGGATCATGAACTCCTGGATATCGAGGCTGTTGTTCGCATGCGCGCCACCGTTGACGATGTTCATCATGGGCACCGGCATTACCGGCTCGCGGGCGCCGCCGGCGAGCTGCGCGAGGTAGCGGTAAAGCGGCAGGCGCGCGTCCGCGGC
>DASQRV010000454.1:0-2393 GCA_035642735.1 Steroidobacteraceae bacterium | reverse complement strand
CAGGGACCGCGCCGCTCCTGGTGGTGCTCGGCAACGCCCCCGCGGTGACCCTGCAGTTCAACGGCGCGCCCGTCACCGCCAGCACGCTGGTGCGCCGCGACGGCAGTGCGCACATGCTGATCGATGCCGCCGGCCGCGTCGGGGCGGCAGCGCCGCGGCTCGCGCACGGGGACTGACGTGGGCGCACAGATCCAGCCCGTCCGCGGAATGAACGACGTGCTGCCGGAGGCAATCGGCGCCTGGCAGCATTTCGAGAGCGGCACGCGCGCGCTGCTCACCGACTACGGCTACCAGGAGATCCGGGTACCGCTGGTGGAGCACACCGAGCTGTTCCAGCGCGCGATCGGTGAGCACACGGACGTCGTCGGCAAGGAGATGTATACGTTCACCGACCGCGGCGGCGACAGCCTGACGCTGCGGCCGGAGGCGACGGCGGGGATCGTGCGCGCGCTCATCTCCAACGGCATGTTGCGCGGACAGCGCCACAAGCTGTGGTGCCTCGGCCCGATGTTCCGGCACGAGGCGCCGCAGGCGGGCCGCTACCGTCAATTCTGGCAGGTGGATGTGGAGGCGGTCGGCAGCCCGGGTCCCGATGTCGACGCGGAGCTGATCGCGATGAGCGCGCGGCTCTGGCGCCACCTGGGAATCGAGGGACTGACGCTGCACCTGAACTCCCTCGGCACGCCCGACAGCCGCCGCGTCTATCGTGCACAACTCGTCGAGTACCTCGAGGCGCACGCCTCGCAGCTCGATGACGACAGCCGGCGCCGCCTGGTCGGCAATCCGCTGCGCGTGCTCGACAGCAAGAATCCGGACATGCAGGAGCTGATCCGCGGCGCGCCGCGGCTCACCGAGTACCTCGACGCCGAGTCGCGTGCGCACTTCGAGACGCTCTGCGACATGCTGGGCGCCATCGGGGTGCCGTACGAGATCAATCCGCGCCTGGTGAGGGGACTCGACTATTACAACCGTACGGTGTTCGAGTGGATCACCGCGTCTACGGGCGCACAGAATGCCGTGTGCTCCGGCGGGCGATACGATGGACTCATCGCACAGCTCGGCGGCGATGCGACCCCGGCGGTCGGCTTCGCCATGGGCGTGGAGCGGCTCGTGGCGCTGCTGATCGCCGCGCGGCGCATCCCGCCGGCGGCGCCTCCGGACGTGTACGTGGTCGTCGGCGGGCCGCAGGCCCTCACCCCGGCACTGGCGCTCACCGAGCGGCTGCGCACCGAGCGCCCCGGGGTACGCTTCGAGCTGAATGTCGGCGCGGGCAATCTCAAGGCGCAGTTCCGCCGCGCCGACCGCAGCGGCGCCAAGCTGGCACTCATCATCGGTGAGGACGAGATCGCGCGCGGGGTGGTGGGCTTGAAACCTTTGCGCGACACATCCGGTCAGAGCGAGTGCCCGGTCGCGCAGTTGCCGGGCGGGCTCGATGCGGCGCTCATGGCGGCCCGGGCCGTCGCGGCGGGTTGAACTGGGGAGGATGCGTGGACGACTATCTGTCTGAGAAAGAGCAGTGGGAGTGGGTCAAGGAAAAGGTACGCGAGAACGCGCCGGCCGTGCTGTTGGCGATCGTGCTCGGGGCGGGGGCGATCTTCGGCTGGCGCTGGTGGCAGGGCCACCAGGACGCGCGGCGGCTCGAGGCCTCCGCCAGGTACATGCAGATGGTTCGCTCGCTCGAGGGCGGTGATCGCTCGCAGGCCCTGGTGCTGCTCGGTGAGCTGGAGCGCGACTACCCCGGCTCTCCCTACTCGGACCAGGCCCGGCTGCTCGCGGCGCGCATGTACGTCGACGAGGCCCAGCTCGATCACGCCGCCAGCGAACTCGCCACGGTCGTCGACCACTCCAGGGATCAGGAGCTCGCGCGGGTAGCACGCGAGCGGCTCGCCCGGGTGCAGATTGCCCAGGGTAAGCCCGACAGCGCGCTCGCCACTCTCGGCGCCGTGGCCGACCCCGGCGCATTCGCCGCCCGCTTCCACGAAGTACGCGGCGATGCCTATTACGCCAAGGGCGACAAGGTGGCCGCGCTGAGCGAATACCGCAGTGCGCAGACTGCCGGAGCCGAAGGCGGTGATACCGCGCTCCTGCAGCTGAAGATCGCCGATCTCGAGAGTGGCGCGCCGAAGGCGGCGCCGACCGCCGCCACCGCCCCGACCCCCGCGACCGGCACCCCGGCCGCCGGCAAGTAAGCCCATGCCACTGCAACGCGGCCTGAAGCCCACTCGCCCCCTGGCTCGCCACGGCGCCCTCGCGGCACTCTTAGTTGTCGTCGCCTGCTCGAAGGACAAGAACGTCGACCAGCCGGCGAAGCTGACGCCGCTCCCTCACCCGAGCGTGAAGGTGACGCACCTCTGGGGCCACAACATGGGCGACAAGAACGCCGCAGTCCTCAG
>DASQRV010000453.1:0-4052 GCA_035642735.1 Steroidobacteraceae bacterium | reverse complement strand
CATGGTGCGGGTGCTCGAGCGTGTCTCGCGTTTCTACATGATGGAATCCTGCGGGCAGTGCACCCCCTGCCGCGAGGGCACCGGCTGGATGAACCGCATGCTCAGGCGCGTGCTCGCCGGGCAGTCGCGGCGCGAGGAGCTGGGACTGCTGCTCGATGTGGCGAACCACATCGAGGGGCACACCATCTGCGCCTTTGGCGACGCCTCGGCCTGGCCGGTGCAGAGCTTCCTCAAGCACTACCGGCACGAGTTCGAGTACATGATCGATCACGGCGGACGCAGCCTCGTGAGCGAGGCCTCAGGAGCGCAGGCGGCCTGAGCGCGCGCGAACGGACACACGCATGGCGGATGACCTGGTCAATATCGTAGTCGACGGCGTGCCGGTGCAGGCGCACAAAGGCGAGACCGTCATTCGCGCCACCGACAGGAGCGGCATCTACATTCCGCGCTTCTGTTATCACGAGAAGCTCTCGATCCCGGCCAACTGCCGCATGTGCCTGGTGGAAGTCGAGAAGGCCCCCAAGCCCCTGCCGGCGTGCGCCACGCCGGTGACCGAAGGCATGAAGGTCTTCACCAAATCGCGCCGCGCCATCGACGCACAGCGCGCCACCATGGAGTTCCTGCTCATCAATCACCCACTCGACTGCCCGATCTGCGATCAGGGCGGGGAGTGCGAGCTGCAGGATCTCGCGGTCGGCTTCGGTCGCGACATCTCGCGCTACAACGAGGGCAAGCGCTCGGTGGCGGATGAGAACTTAGGTCCCCTCATCGCCACCGACATGACGCGCTGTATCCAGTGCACCCGTTGCGTGCGCTTCACCGAGGAGATCGCCGGCACCCAGGAGCTCGGCATGATCGGCCGCGGCGAGCACATGGCGGTGCGCACCTACATCGAGAGCACCGTCAACCACGAGCTCTCCGGCAACGTCATCGATCTCTGTCCGGTGGGAGCGCTGGTCTCCAAGCCCTACCGTTTCAGCGCACGCGCCTGGGAGATGAGCGCGGCACCGCTCATCTCGCCACACGATGCGGTCGGCTCCAATCTCTTCGGCCACGTGCTGCGCGGCCGGCTGATGCGCGTGGTGCCGCGCGAGAACGAGGCGATCAACGAGGTCTGGATCGCCGACCGCGACCGCTTCAGCTACGAGGGCGTCTACAGCGCCGACCGGTTGCGCACACCGCTCGTGCGGCGCGGGGGCGAGTGGCTGGAGAGCGGGTGGGAGCCGGCGCTCATGCTGGCCGCCGAGGGCCTGAAGGAGCGCGCCGGCAGCCTCGGGGTCCTCGCAAGTCCCTCGAGCACGACCGAGGAGCTGTATCTCGCCGCGCGCCTCGCGCGCGGACTCGGCTCGAACAACATCGATCATCGTCTGCGGCAGCGTGATTTTCGTGACCAGGCGGCTGACCCGGTATTCCCGGCGCTTGGCCTGCGCATCGCCGAGGTCGACGGCCTGAACGCGCTGCTCGTCATCGGCTCGAATCTGCGCCGCGAGGCGCCGATCCTCGCCCACCGCGTACGCAAGGCGGCGCTGCGCGGCACGAAGGTGACGATGCTGAATCCCGCGCGCTTTTCCTATCTCTTCCCGCTCGCCGGCTACCTCAGCTGTACCCCGGGAGCGATGGTGGCGGAGCTCGCCGCGCTGCTCAACGCGGCCGCCGCCGCGACGGGTGGGACGGTACCCGGGCATCTTGCGGCGGTGGTCGGTGCTGCAGCCGTCACGGATGCCCACCGTGGCACGGTGCAGTCGCTCATTTCCGGGCCGCGCCGCGCGGTATGGCTCGGCGCGCTCGCTGCCCGTCATCCGGCGTTCGCCGATCTGCGGGCACTCGCCGCGGCGCTCGCGCAGATGTGCGGCGCGAGCTATGGCCGCATCGCCGAGGGCGCCAATGCCGCGGGCGCGTATCTTGCGGGCGCGATCCCGCATCGTGAGGCGGGCGCGAAGGCGCTCGCCCAGCCGGGACTCGCAGCGCGCGAGATGCTCGGTAAGCCGCTGCGCTCCTATCTGCTCCTCGGCGGCATCGAGCCCGGGATCGACACGCTCGATGCCGAGGCACAGCGCACGCTCGCGCAGGCGGAGCTCGTGGTTGCGATCACCCCGTTTGCGAGCGAGGAAGTAAAGCGCATCGCGCACCTCATGCTGCCCATCGGCACCTTCGCCGAGACCTCCGGCACCTACGTGAACTGCGAGGGCCTCTGGCAGAGCCAGGCGGGGGCGGCGACGCCGATCGGCGCGGCGCGCCCGGGATGGAAAGTGCTGCGCGTCCTCGGCAACCTGCTGAACCTGCCGCGCTTCGAGTACCAATCTTCGGAGGACGTACTCGCGGAATTGCGCCGGGTGTGCGCAGGCGTTGGGCCCGCCGCCTACGGCGGTCGGCACCCGGTACAGCCGCCCGGCAACGGTCCGCGCCTCGCTCCGCCGGTGACGGTCACCGACGTCCCGATGTACCAGGTCGACGCCGTGGTGCGCCGCGCGCCCTCGCTGCAGAGAACGCGCGACGGCCGCGCGCAGCTCACGAGTTACTGAGGGAGAGGGCAGGGTGCTGCACACGCTGACAACAGGCTGGCTGTCGCTGCCGGACTATGCGCAGTCGACGGCGTGGATCCTGGTCATCACGGTGACGCTCATCATCCTGGTCGCGCTGCTCACTCTGTGGGAGCGCAAGGTGATCGGCTGGATGCAGCTGCGCCGCGGGCCGAATCGGGTGCGGCTGCTCGGGCTTTTCCCGGGCCTTGGGCAGCCTTTTGCCGACGTGTTCAAGCTGCTCATGAAGGAAGTCGTCATTCCGGCGAGGTCCAACAAGCTGCTGTTTCGCCTGGCACCCATCATCACGCTCATCCCGGCATTCGCCGTGTGGGCGGTGATTCCGCTCTCACCGACGGTGGTGGTGTCGAACGCCGACGCCGGGATGCTCTACTACCTGTCGCTCACTTCCGTGGGGGTATACGGCATCATCATCGCCGGCTGGGCGGCGAACTCGAAATACGCGTTCCTCGGCGCCATGCGCTCGGCCGCGCAGATGGTGGCGTACGAGATTGCCATGGGGTTCGCGCTGGTGGGGGTGCTGATGGCCACCGGCAGCATGAATTTCGGCAAAATCATCGATAGCCAGGCCGGCGGCATGCTGTCGTGGAACTGGTTCTGGCTGTTTCCGCTGTTCATGGTGTACTTCATCTCCGGGATCGCCGAGACCAACCGCGCGCCCTTCGATGTCGCCGAGGGCGAGTCCGAGATCGTCGCCGGCTTTCACGTCGAGTACTCCGGCATGGCGTTCGCGCTCTTCTTCCTCGCCGAGTACGCCAACATGATCCTGATCTCGACCCTCACCGCCGTGTTCTTCCTCGGCGGCTGGCGGGCACCGTTCGAGGGCTACCCCTTCATGGCCTCGGCACCCTGGTGGATCGCCTGGCTCGGCGCCCCGGGCTTCGGCTGGCTGTTCCTCAAGGCCTTCGGGCTGGTGTTCCTGTTCCTGTGGTTCCGCGCGACCTTCCCGCGCTACCGCTACGATCAGATCATGCGCCTCGGCTGGAAGGCGCTTATTCCCGTGACGCTCGTGTGGATCGGTGTGGAGATGATCATGGTCGTCTATCGCATCGGGCCGTGGGCGCGCCCCTGGTACCACTGAGGGGACCAACCGATGGCGCTCAACCCTTTCAAGACTTTCCTGATGCCGGAGCTCGTCAAGGGGCTGGCAGTGACCGCGCGCACCTTCTTCAGCAACAAGTACACCCTCAACTACCCCGAGGAGAAGACGCCGCAGTCACCGCGCTTCCGCGGCCTGCACGCGCTGCGCCGCTACCCGAACGGCCAGGAGCGCTGCATCGCCTGCAAGCTGTGCGAGGCGGTGTGCCCGGCGGTGTGCATCACCATCGACTCGGATGTTGCACCCGATGGCACCCGGCGCACCACGCGCTACGACATCGATCTGTTCAAGTGCATCTACTGCGGCTTCTGCGAGGAAGCCTGCCCGGTGGATGCGATCGTGCTCACCCGCATTCACGAGTACCACATGGAAAAGCGCGGCGAGAACATCATGAGCAAGGACAAGCTGCTCGC
>DASQRV010000452.1:0-2348 GCA_035642735.1 Steroidobacteraceae bacterium | reverse complement strand
TCACCCGCTCCCTGCAGCAAGGCGGCCTTGGTGCCCCGCAGTGCATCGTCGTGCGGGAATTTTTCGAGTGCCTCCCCGAGAGCGCCCGTCGCCTCGACGATATTGCCGGTGCGCATCCAAATGAGCTGCGCCAGCCGGTCGTGGGCTTCGGCATGGCGCGGAGCCAATCTGACGCATTCGCGCAAGGCGAGCTCGGCCTGATCGAATCGCTCCAGACTGAGGAGGCTGCGAGCATGCGTGTAATGTAACGCCGCCGTCGGTCGACTGCGCAACAGCGTATGACGCACGACACGCTCGGCTTCCTCCGGCTGTTGGGCCGCATCCAACGCGACGGCCAGTGAATGGGTCACGACGGGGTTGTCGGGAGCTCGTGCCACCAGACGACGATAGTTCACCACGGCCTCGCCCTGGCGACCCAGGGCGGCATATGCCGCCACGTGCAGCGCGGACAAATCGACATCGGCCTTGCCGCTATTGCACCAGGGCGCCGCCACCTCGAGCGCCAATGCCGGCTGGCCCGTGTCCAGGTAGTGGCGAGCCAACAGCAATGCTGCCCTGGGATGCGGCGGGGTGCCGTGGATTGCACGCTGTAATAAGGGCACGGCCTCGGCGCTGCGACCCGCAAGGAGCAGCAACTCCGCCAGACCTATCAGCGTGGGGGGTGATGAGGGGTCGATCTCGAGGGCGCGCCGTAACATCAACTCCGCCTGGCCGACATCGCCCAAGGCTTGCTTGGTGCCAGCCAGCAGCCGGAGCCCCTCCAGGTAACCGGGGTTAGCGGCCACCAGAGATTCTAACTGCGTGTGTGCTGCGCCGTAGTCACCGGATTGCAGCAGGGCGCGGATACGACGGATGGACTCAGCCAGCAGGACCGACACGGGACGCCTCCCCTACCCAGCACGCAAAACCTGGCTCGAACGCCTCAAGGTCGCCGCGCAGCCGCGCTACGGTAACTCGCGTATACGGACGTTGCGAATCGCCAGCGCGCCAGGATGGTCGCCCTGCAGCCCGATCAGGCCCGCGGGCGCGAGACCGTAATTCGGATAGGCGGAGAACTTGCTCGCGGCGACCCGGCTCTTCCACTCCGGGCTCTTCAGCTCGTATTCGACCACTTTCTTGCCGTTCAGCCAGTGCTCGACGTGGTTGCCCCTGACCACGAGCCGCGATTTGTTCCAGTGATCGAACGGCAGCACGACGCCGGCCGGCGCGGCATAGAGCGCGAAGGCGGATCCGGCGGCGGTCAGGCGGCTCTTGCCGTCCTCGGTGTTCTCATCATCGAGCAGCTGATACTCCGGCGCGCTCCAGTAGATGTGGTCGTACTCGCGCGTGCCGCGGTAGAAGATGCCGCTGTTGCCGGCCTTGCCGATCTTCCATTCGAGCTCGAGCTCGAAGTTGCCGAAGGGGTCGTTGGTCACGAGGTCATCAACGTTGCCATCCTTCGAGAGCACCCCGCCCTCGACGTGCCAGCCGGCGGGGAGTCCCGGCTCCTTCCAGCCGCGCCATGCGGGTGCGCTGTGATCCTCGAGGAGAGAGCGCCAGGGACCGGGCGCGCTGCCCTGATCGGCCGCAACGAACGAGCCGGCCGCGCAGCCGACAATGGCCAGCGCGAGATATAAAAGAGTCCGTTCCATGATGAGTACCTATCGGGGGTTGAGGATCACGTCAGGTTGAGCTTCCTCAAAAGCTCGACCGGCGGGCCGTCAAAGTGCTTCAGCGGCACGTTGCCGATGTAGCCGAGGTCCTCGCGGCCGACCGGAGTCGAATAGAAGCCGGCGGCGGTGAGATCGCGGTAGACGGCGAAAAAGCGCGCCGCATCGCCCCGTGCCGGCGCGGCGCGCGCTGCGTCGCAGATGTCATCGCAGATGCCGGTCCGCTGTCCGGCATCGAGTGCGACAAATCCCTTGCCGAAGCGTCGCGCGGCCTCCGCGTCGAGCCAGCCGAACCCCGCGAGGACGAGCGGGCGATCGCGTCGGCAATCGGGATACGGCGCACTCACCCACTCATCGATGAAATCAACGACCCCGACGCTGCTCGCGCTGCCCGAGTGCTCATCGGCCGGAATGATGAGGTCGGACAACACTCCCGCGAGCTGCCGTTGCGGCGCAGTGAGGGTGAGCGGCCAGACCTCCCCCGGATGGTAGGTCTTCAGCAGATCGGGGTCCGTGCCATAGCCCTTCAAAGCCAGCAGCGGCTCGGCCGGCGCCGCCTCGGCCGCGGCCGCTTCAGCCGCCGATCCCGCGCGGGCGCGCAGCAGTGGCCATGAGGCGCTCACCGCCAGCACCCATTTGATGCTCGTACGCCGGTCCATCACAGCTCCCTGCGCCGCATGCGCTCGAGAATATGGTCCG
>DASQRV010000451.1:0-4107 GCA_035642735.1 Steroidobacteraceae bacterium | reverse complement strand
GTTCATACTCGATGCTCCAGGACCAGAGTGAGCGCCGTATGGATGATCCGCCTCCTGCTGAGCCTGGCGGGCTCCGCGCCTCGTTTGCAGGCGCCCTGCCCGTCGCAACGCTCCTCAGCCGGCGTGGCTGCAGCCGCTGTGGCTGCGATATCTGGTTCTAGGCGGCGCGTATCCCCTTGGCCTCTTCGGCGAGTGCCGCGGCGCGGTCGGTGCGCTCCCAGGTGAACTCGGGCTCGCTGCGGCCGAAATGCCCGTAGGTTGCGGTCTTCTGATAGATCGGCCGCACGAGGTCCAGCATCTCGCGCAGCCCGTAGGGCGTCAGGTCGAAGTGCTTGCGGACGATCCTTGTGAGGTGCTCGGCAGAAAGGCGGCTCGTGCCGAAGCTCTCCACCATGATCGCGATCGGCTCGGCGACCCCGATGGCGTAGGACACCTGTACCTCGCAACGCTCGGCGAGGCCGGCGGCGACGATGTTCTTGGCGACGTAGCGCGCGGCATAGGCCGCCGAGCGGTCTACCTTGGAGGGGTCCTTGCCCGAGAAGGCGCCGCCGCCGTGGCGGGCGTAGCCGCCGTAGGTATCGACGATGATCTTGCGCCCGGTGAGCCCGCAGTCGCCGACGGGCCCGCCGATCACGAAGCGGCCGGTCGGGTTGATGTGGTAGCGGGTGCGCTTATCGAGCCACTTGGCGGGCAGCACGGGCTTGAGGATCTCCTCCATGACCGCCTCGCGCAGCACCTTGGTGGAGACCTCCGGGCTGTGCTGCGTGGAGAGCACCACGGCCTCGATGCCGACCGGCTCCTCGTCCTCGTAGCGCAGCGTCACCTGGCTCTTGGCGTCGGGACGGAGCCACTGGAGCTTGCCGGCCTTGCGCACCTGCGCCTGGCGTTTCACCAGCCGGTGGGCGAGCGTGATCGGCGCTGGCATCAGCACGTCCGTCTCTTTCGTCGCGTAACCGAACATCATTCCCTGGTCGCCGGCGCCCTGCTTGCGCTCGTCCTTGCGGTCGACGCCCTGGGCGATGTCGGGTGATTGCTTGCCGATGATGTTGATCACACCGCAGCTCGCCCCATCGAAGCCCATCTCGGAGGAGTTGTAGCCGATGTCCAGCACCGTCTTGCGCACCAGCGCCTCGACATCCACCCAGCCGGAGGTGGTCACCTCACCGGCGAGGACCACGACCCCGGTCTTGACGAGGGTCTCGCAGGCGACGCGGCCGCGCGGGTCCGCGCGCAGGATCGCATCGAGCACCGCGTCCGAGATCTGGTCCGCAACCTTGTCCGGATGGCCTTCGGAGACCGACTCGGAGGTAAAGAGATAGTCATTCGCCATGGGGTCGATCCGCCTGCCTGCTGAGGGTTGCGCCCGTGAAAAGGGGGTGAAGTTTAACCTGAAACCGGTGTCGCTTTGGCTAGACACTCCTGCCTCAAATTGGAGCGCGCCAGCCGAGCACTCCGTAGAGGCGCCCGCAGACTAGCCGAAGGCGGCCGCCAGGCGCTGCGCGAACTCTTCGCGCGTGAAGCGGTGATTCTGCGTGCCGCGCGACTCGACCTTGATCGCGCCCATGAGCGATGCAATATGTCCGGTGGTGCGCCAGTCGCGTCCGTGCAGCAGGCCGTGGAGCAGGCCCGCGCGGAACGCATCCCCGGCACCGGTCGGATCCACCACCGCGTGCACGCGCGCTGCGGGAATGCGGATCTCCTCGCCCCGGGTATGGATGACGGCACCCGCCGCCCCGCGCGTCACGATGAGCGCCTCGACGTGCTGCATGATCTCGCTCACGCCCCAGCGGCTCTTCTGCTGCAGCAGCTGCCACTCGTAGTCGTTCACCGTCACCCAGCGCGCCTGCCTGAGGAAACGCTGCAGCTCCTCGGCGCCGAACATGGGCAGCCCCTGTCCCGGATCGAAGATGAAGGGGATGCCGGCGGCGGCGAACTGCGCGGCGTGCTCGAGCATGCCCTCGCGTCCATCGGGGGCCACGATTCCGAGGGTGATGCCGTGCGCCTCGCTCACGCGATTCGCGTGGCTGTGCTGCATGGCGCCCGGGTGGAACGCCGTGATCTGGTTGTCATCGAGATCGGTGGTGATGAAGGCCTGCGCGGTGAGCTCGCTTTCGATCACCCGCACGTGCCCGGTGGGGATCCCGGTGCGCTCGAGCCGCTCGCGGTACGGACCGAAGTCCGATCCCACGGTCGCCATCGGCACCCCGTGATCGCCGAGCAGCGAGAGGTTGTAGGCGATGTTGCCCGCACAGCCGCCGTACTCGCGCCGCATCTGCGGCACGAGGAACGACACGTTCAGGATGTGGATCTTGTCCGGCAGGATGTGGTTGGCGAAGCGGTCGCCAAACACCATGATGGTGTCGAAGGCCAGCGAACCGCAGATCAGCGCGCGCCCGGAGCCCGGCGGGCCCACACTCATGTGCCCGCGCCTTTCGCCGGAGCGCCTTTCGTCGCGGCGCCGTTGGCGGACCCGGCCGCGGGAGCAGCGGACGCTGCTGCCACCGCGGGCGCCGCGGCCGGCGGTGCCTGGCTCGCGGCGTAGAGCAGCGCCACGGCGTTCTTCCCCAGGTCGGTGAGTCCCGCACCCTGGCGCTCCTCGTAGTACTTCAGCATCTGGGCGCGCATGCGCGGCTCCCAGTAGCGCTTGATGTGATTGGCCACGTCGCGCGCCGCAGCCTGGGGATCGTTGACCTCGACGCCCGCAAAGAAGTCGCCGATCTCGTTGGTCATCTTGATGAGAAGGTCGATGTTCATGGGATTGTCGTGCCTCGATTCTTCAATCCTTGAGCCGCTGCGGGTGCGCGTAGACCACGTGCTGGTCGGCGCGCGCGAAGGCGACGAGCGTGAGGCCCGAGCGCTCGGCGAGTCGCACCGCAAAGGCGGTCGGCGCTGACAGCGCCACGAGCAGCGCGATGCCGACGGTGGCGCACTTCTGCACCATCTCGTAGCTGGCGCGGCTCGTGATCAACATGTAGCCGGCGCCGAAATCCGCATTGGCGCGCGCCAGGGCGCCGATGGTCTTGTCGAGCGCATTGTGCCGGCCGACATCCTCGCGCACCACCTGGATACCCTTGCCCGGCACGACCCACGCCGCGGCGTGGACGCTGCCGGTGCGGGCGTTGATCGGCTGCCGCGCTGCGAGTTGCGCCATCGTTTCGTGCAGCTCCGCGGCCGTGATGGTGACTCCGGCGGGCACCGGTTGGCATTCGCGGATCGCGTCCTCCGCGCGCTCTGCTCCGCACAGGCCGCAGCCGGTGCGGCCGGTGAGGTTGCGCCGGCGCTGCAGCAGCTGCGTGAAGCGCTCCCAGGCGACGCTGATCTTCACATCGGCCGATGCCTCGCCCTGGATGACCTCGACGCCACGGATCTCAGCGGCGCCCGCCACCAGCCCCTCACTGAGGGTGAAGCCGACGGCGTAGTCCTCGAGATCGGCGGGGGTGGCGAGCATCACGACGTGCGGCACGTCGTGGTAGACGAGCGCCACCGGCATCTCCTCGGCTACGAGGTCGGTGGCACGCGCGAGCGTCCCGCGCGTCCAGCGCTGGACCGCGACTTCCGCACTCACGGCGGCGGTGTTCTCGCCCTGCGCCTCTGGCTGTGCGCTCATCGCCTCAGGCGGGAGTCTGATCCCGCCGGCGGCGCTTCGGCGTCCGTCGCGGCAGCTCGCGCTCCGCCTCGGCGCGCTTCTCCCAGGCCTCCTTCTGGGTGACCGCCACGACTTCGACGGCGGTCACCTTGTACTCCGGACAGTTGGTCGCCCAGTCGGAGTTCTCGGTCGTGACGACGTTGGCGTTGGTCTCCGGGAAATGGAACGTGGTGTACACCACGCCCGGCGCAATCTTCTCGGATACCTTGGCGCGCAGCACCGTATCGCCGGCACGGCTGGTGAGTCCCACCCAGTCACCGTCGGCGATGCCGCGCACCTCGGCGTCGTGCGGGTGAATCTCCAGCACGTCCTCCTTGTGCCAGATGACGTTGCCCGTGCGCCGCGTCTGCGCACCGACGTTGTACTGCGTGAGGATGCGCCCGGTGGTGAGGATCAGCGGGAAGCGCGTGTTGACCTTCTCACTGGTCGGCACGTACTCGGTCACCCAGAACTTGCCTTTG
>DASQRV010000450.1:0-5472 GCA_035642735.1 Steroidobacteraceae bacterium | reverse complement strand
CCGGTGAAGGCAATGGCATTCACATCCGGGTGGCGCACCAGCGCCTCGCCCGCGGAGCCCGGGCCGAAGCCGTGCACGAGATTGAACACCCCGGGCGGCACGCCGACCTCCTGCATGACCTCGGCCAGCAATGTCGCGCTCGAGGGCGTCTCCTCCGAGGGCTTCGCCACCACGGTATTGCCGCAGGCAAGCGCCGGTGCCACTTTCCACGTGAGCAGCAGGAACGGCAGGTTCCAGGGGGCGATGACCGCCACCACGCCGACGGGCTTGTGCACCGTGTAATTGAGCGCGCCGCGGCCATCGGCGGTACCCATCTCGAAGCACTCCGCCGACCGCCCCATGGCAAGATCGGCGAAGGCGCGGAAATTCGCCGCGCCGCGCGGGACATCGAGGCCGCTCGCCTGCGGCAGTGTCTTGCCGGTGTCGGCAATCTCCGCGCTCACGAAGTCGGCGAAACGCTGCTCGATTCGCTCGGCCACCTTGCGCAGCAGCGCGCAGCGCTCGGCAGTGGTGAGCCGGCCCCATGGGCCGCGCAGCGCGCGACGCGCCGCCTGCACGGCACGATCGACCAGCTCGGCGTCCGCCTCGCTGACGGTGCAGACGACGCGGCCGTTTACCGGATTGACGTTGTCGAAGTTCCTGCTGCTGCGGACGAATTCACCGTCGATGAGACACGGCAGTTGCGTGCCCGTCAGGGGGTTCGGATCGCTCGCGGTCGGCATGCGCATTTAGCGCGCATTCTAGGGACGCCCTGCCCTTAACAAATAATGATTTTTTGCCGCCTTGGTATGCAGTTATTCTATACCACAGCGCCCGGCTGAAACCGCCACGCGCGCCCCATCCGAGGAGAAGGCCGCAGCCGGCCCAACTGAGCTGCTCGACTGCGACCGTTGTGCAGAGCTCACGTAGGTGGGACGTGCTCGTCGCGGTCCGGATACGGGGCGAGCTCGTGCTCGACCGCTCGATAGGAATCGGTCACCGGGTCGAAGTCCCGCTGCGCTACACGGCTGTCCGAATGAGCGACCCCGTCGCGCACCGCGTGGTAGCTGCGCCGCACGCGATCGAATGCCGCACGCACCTCGCTGTCGGTGGCGCGATCCTCGACTGCCAGGCGCAGCTCGTGCGCGTGGCGGGCGAGCGCGCGCGCATCGTGCGCATACTCGGCCGCATAGTCGCTGCGTCTTGACTCGTCAGCCGCATGGTCGGCGATCTCGTTGCCCGCGTCGCGTACCAAAGCGTTGGCGCTGGACTCCAGGTCCTCAGTTGCATTTGTCAGGTTACCGCGCGTCGCACATCCCGCGAGTCCCGCCAGCGCCAGCGACGCGACCACCGTCGTGACACTTCGTGCTACAACCATGTCTTGCTCCTGTCGATACCGCTCGACAGCCTCCAGCATCGAGCCCCGGCTGCAGGGTCGCAATGGGAAGGCTTTACGGACTGCGGTCGGAGGGCTCCTACTGCGCTCGCGATGCCGCCCGGTCGACGCGCACTCGGCAGGGTGTTGTGGCGCGGCGCGAGCCCGGGCACCGTTCAGCATCAAGCGCTGCGGACTTCGAGCGCGGGATTTTCCGACAGGAGGTCTTCGCACCCACCGACACCGCGCGGCTGCGTGCCGCGAGAGAGTCACGTCATGATCCGCAAGCTCCCATCCGGCCAATATCGGTTGTATTCACGCAAAATCGACCCGAAGACCAGGCGCCGGCGTAACCTCGGCACCTTCGACACGCGCGAGGCGGCGGAGAAACACGAGCGCGCCGTGCAGTTCTTCAAGCGTCGGGGGTGACGCAATCGCCGGAATCAGCGCGGCGCGCCCGCCGCCGGGCGCGCCGCGTCGCGCCTCTAACCCGAGCTGCTGAGACAGCTCTTCATGAAGGCCTTGCGATCCTCGCCGGTGAGCCCCTTGGTCTTGGCGTCGGCGTTGCAGGTCTTCATCTTCTCCTGCTGCTTGTTGATGTCTTCGTGGGACATGCCCTTGGCAGACAGGCAGCTCGACATGAACGTCTTGCGGTCCGCTCCGGTCACTCCCTTGGCCTTGGCGTCCGCGGCGCACTCTTTCATCTTCTCCTGCTGGCTATTCAGATGTGGTGATGCCCCCGGCGCCGCCGTCTGGGCGAGGGCGGCCTGACCGGCCACGACCGCCAGCGTCGCGCCCAAAGCCGCAAGCCACGTCGAAACTCTCATACACCCTCCTTTGCGAACCGAGTTGACGAACGCCGCATGTTAACTCCAAGCATGGGTGTCACTCCATGTCGGGATAAGGCCCGCGCCCGCCTTCGACGATGAAGCGATCGACCCGGCTCTGCAGCACAGGCAGGGGCACCGAGCCGAGCTCGAGCACCGCATCGTGGAAGGCGCGCACGTTGAAGCGCTCGCCGAGCGCTTGCTCCGCGCGGGTGCGCGCGTCGAGGATCGCGCGCTCGCCGAGGTAGTAGGAGAGCGCCTGCCCGGGCCAGGCGAGATAACGGTCCACCTCGGTGCCAATCTCGTGCTCGGGGAGCGCCGTGTACTCCCGCAGGTACCCGATCGCCTGCTCGCGCGACCAGCCCTGCGCGTGCATACCGGTGTCGACCACCAGGCGCGCGGCACGCCAGACCTGATAGCCGAGCATGCCGAAGCGATCGTAGGCGGTATCGTACATACCCATCTCCGCACCGAGCAGCTCGCAGTACAGCGCCCAGCCCTCGCCGTAAGCGGAGATGTACGTGAGCTGCCGGAAGCTCGGCTGATCCTTGTGCTCCATGGCGATCGGTAGCTGGAAGGCGTGCCCGGGCGCCGACTCGTGCAGGGTCAGCGCGGTCAGGTTGTAAAGCGGCCGGCTCGGCAGGTCGTAGGTGTTGAGCAGGTAGAGACCGACACCGCCCCGGCCCGCCGTGTAGAAAGGCGCCAGGTCGTCCGGCACCGGCTTGATGGCAAAGCGCGCGCGCGGCAGATAGCCGAAGAACTGGGAGGCCTTGCCGTCGAAGCGCTTCGCAACCCAGGCGGCGTGCATCAGCAGCTCCTCCGGCGTGCGGGCATAGAAGCGCGCGTCGCTGCGCAGGAAGGCGAGGAAGGCGTTGAAATCCCCGCTGAACCCGGTCTCGTGCATCGCCGTGACCATCGCCTCGTGCAGCCGTTCGACTTCGCTGACACCGAAACGGTGGATCGCATCCGGATCCATGTCGAGAGTCGTGAACTCGCGGATCTTGGCGCGGTAGTAGTTGCGGCCGTCGGGCAGGTCGGCCGCGGCGAGCGTGGTACGCATGGCGGGCACGTACTCGTCGCGCATGAACCTCAGCAGCTCGGCATAGGCCGGCTGCACCACCTCGGCGATGACCTGCAGCGCCTGCGCCCGCAGGCTCGCCTGCCGCGCCGCCGGGATGCCGGGCATCTCCCGGAAGGGCGTATAGAAAAGACTCTTCTCGGGAGTCGCCTCGGTGACTGCGGTGATGGAGGCATCGCGCCCTGCCATGGTGATGCGCGGCGGGGTGAAGCCGCGCTTCGCTCCCGCACGCATCTCATCCATCTGCTCGCGGAAGTAGCGCGGGATGTCGCGCATCTGCGCGATCCAGTGCTGGTAGTCGGCCAGGGTGCGGAACGGGCGACGCGCGGTGTAGCCGATATCCGTCCAGAAGGCGGAGTCGGAGTTGGCCGGCATCTCGAAATCGCGGAAGCGCTGCCGGGCGATCAACACCGCGAGCTGCTCGCGGTAGATGTCGTGGTTCACCTGCTCAGGTGGCGACAGGCTCTCACGTGGTATGGCCTCGACCTGGCGCAGCGTGTCCTCCCAGTACTTCAAGCGCATCGCCTGCGTCGCCGGGTCCACTTTCGGCAGGTGGTCCGCAATCGGCAGGGTGCCGTCCTCGTTCCCCGGGAGCTGCTCGGTGCGCCACTTCCACTCGCTGGTATAGATGGTCCGCAGCCGCTCGTCGGCGACATGGCGGCTCGACTGCTGTGAGCAGCCGGAGAGCAGCGCACCGAGCACGGCTGCAATGAGAAGCGACCGCGCGCGCGGGCACATGTTGATCCTTTCAGTCAGGGGGCGAGCCGCGGCTGCGGCTCGCATCGGGCGGCAAGCATACGCGAACCGTTGCACGCCGCTCGGGCAATACGGTACAAGAACCGCCCATGTGGAAGGCGATTGTCGCGATCAGTGTCGGCGCGAGTCTCGGGGCGCTGCTGCGCTGGTGGCTCGGACTGACGCTCAACCCGCACTTCCCCGGCATTCCACCACCCGGGACGCTCGCCGCCAACCTGATCGGTGCCTACGTGGTCGGGATGGCGATGGCGTTCTTCGCCACCTACACGGCGGTCGCGCCCGAGTGGCGGCTGCTGGTGATCACCGGCTTCTGTGGGGGACTGACCACTTTCTCCACGTTCTCGGCCGAGCTCGTCACGCTCATGCAGCAGGGACGGGCGCTGTGGGCACTCGGCGCGGCGGCGGCGCACCTCTTCGGCTCGATCGTCATGACGTTCGCCGGTATCGGCACGGTGCTGTGGCTGCGCACCCTGAGGGGATGAAGCTATGCAAGGCTCGTTCCTGAGATTCTACGTGCACGAAGGTCAGCGCTATCAGCGGCGCCTGATGTGGCAGTGGCTGCTCGAGCAGGCCAACTCGCTCGGCATCCGCGGCGGCTCGGCATTCCGCGCCATGGCGGGCTTCGGCCGCCACCATGTGCTGCACGAGAGCACCTTTTTCGAGCTCGCCGGCACGCTCACCGTGGAGATCGAATTCATCGTGAGCGATGCCGAGGCTCAGCAACTGCTCGAGCGGGTGCAGGCCACGGGCATTCGTGTCTTCTACGCCTGCATTCCGGCGCTGTTCGGCGTCCTCAATCCCGGGCCGGGAGACCCGGCGCCGGAAGAGTGAGGCTCAACCTCCGTCGCGCTCGATGCGGTGCAGTGGCACCGCGGACGCAGCGGCGAAGCTCGGGCGATCGGGCTCGGGGGCGGTGAGCGGCTCACACGCCTCGAGCGTGGCGAGGCAGCGCACCGTGAGCTGCTGGTATTCGCGCGTGCCGGTGACTTTCCAAGCGAGCTCTTCGGGCTTGAGCTCGCGCACGACGCGCGCCGGCACGCCGATGACGAGTGTGCGGCGCGGTACCACGAAGCCGGCGCGCACGAAGCTGGCGGCGCCGACGAAGGCCTCTTCCTCCACCACCGCATCGTCCATGACGATGGCGCCGATACCGATCAGCGCCCCGCGGCGTACCGTGCACCCGTGCAGTACCGCCCCGTGACCGACGTGCGCATCGACTTCCAGCAGGGTCTGGTGGTCGGGAAAGCTGTGTAGTACGCAGCAGTCCTGCACGTTGCAGCCGGCGTTGAGGACGATGCGCCCGAAGTCCCCGCGCAGCGATGCACCCGGCCCGACGTAACATCCCGGGCCGACGATCACATCGCCGATGAGCGTCGCCTGCGGGTGCACGAAGGCGGTGACGTCGACCACCGGGATGAGTCCGTCCAGGGAATACACCGCCACGGCGTGCCTCCGCT
>DASQRV010000449.1:0-5962 GCA_035642735.1 Steroidobacteraceae bacterium | reverse complement strand
CACCGGATCCTCGGCGATGCCGAGCGCCGGGCAGAACATGCGTGACTCGGTGAGGTGGTCCTCGGCGTTGGGCAGGACCGTGAACACGAAGTAGCCGGCCGCGCCGATCTGTGCCGAGAGCGTCGTCAGGCGGGCGAGGTCCGGCTTGAGGTGCTTGAGCGGTTCCGGGCCGCGCACGCCGATCAGCAGCCGCGTGCCGGCGGCGCCGACGATGCGCAGCGGGATGCGCGTGTCGAGGCTCTCGGAGGCGAGAGCCAGCGCATCGAGCACCGCGAGGCGCTCGCGATCGTTCAGCTCGCGGCCGATCGGCGGCGGGCTGCGGCGAATCGCGATGCGGCGATCCTCATCGCTGCCACGCACCTCGACGTCCACGATGCCCGCCTTGGACTTCTGCCGCTGCCAGCGCGGCGCATCGTGCCGGCGTGACAGCACGTACTGCGCGGCGATCGTCGCGTGCCCGACGAAGCCGGCCTCGCTGCGGGGTGTGAAGAAGCGCGCTCGCACCGTGTGATCATCGGCGTCGGGCGCCAGGATGAAGGCGGTCTCGGCGTTGTTCAGCTCGCGCGCAATGGCGAGCATCTGCGCCTCCGAGAGCGAGTCGGCGTTGAGCACGACCCCGGTCGGATTGCCCGTGAAGGGCTCGCGGGTGAACGCATCGACCTGATGGACCTGGACCTTCCGCGTCATCTGCTCATCCGCCGTTTCGGCCCCGACCGGGCAATTCTAGCCCCGGGGCTGGATCATAGCCGGAGCCCCTGCGCGGCGCGCGTGCAATACTGACGCCGGAGGCGGCACATATGGATATCGGTGTCGAGATCAGCCTGTATCCGCTCAGGGCGGACTTCGTTCCCGCGATCCACGAGTTCCTCGAGCGAGTGAACCGCGCCGGCCAGCTGCGTGTCGTGACGAACAGCATGAGCACGCAGATATTCGGGCCGTTTGATGCGGTCATGCAGCTGCTGCGCGAGGAGCTGCGCACCACATTCGAGAATCTCGCCGTCGCGAATGACAAAGCCGTGTTTGTGATGAAGGTACTCGGTCCCCTGCCACCGGCCTGACGCCCGTGGCAGCGCGCTCCTCTGGCGGGCCGCAGGACGAAACGGCAAACTATCAGATCCCGGGCACTCTCGCCGCAAACCATTCCAATTTTCCGTGGGGTAGGGGACAGATGACGCTCTTGCGGGTCGTGGATCGCGATGGAGTCGAGCACGAGGTCGATGCCAAGACGGGCCTCAAGGTGATGGAGAACCTGCGCGAGCTCGACTACGGCGTCGCGGCGATCTGCGGCGGCATGTGTTCCTGTGCGACCTGTCACGTGTATGTCGACCCGGAATGGCAGGCACGGTTGCCGGCCATGATGTCGGACGAGCGCGAGCTGATCTCCGAGCTCACCCATTCGCGGGAGAACTCGCGCCTCTCCTGCCAGCTGGAGTTCACCCCGGAGCTCGCCGGCCTGCGGGTGCGCATCGCGCCCGACGAGTAAGCCATGTCCGCCCCCGCAGTTCAGGTCGAGACGCGCGGCGCAGTGGCGCTGGTCATCCTCAACCGTCCCGAGAGCGGCAACGCCCTCAACCTGCGGGTGGCGATGGATCTGCTGGCCGCCGCCATGACCTGCGCGCGTAATGCCGCGGTGCGCGCGGTGGTGCTGAGCGGTGCCGGGCGGCACTTCTGCTTCGGCGGCGATCTGCGCGCCTTTGGCACGCGGGCACCCGGCGGCGATGACTACATCCGTGAGCTCACCACCTACCTGCATGCCGCGATCTCGCAGTTCATGCGCATGGACGCACCGGTGATCGCCGCAGTCAACGGCACTGCCGCCGGCGCGGGCGTCGGCCTGGTGGCGATGGCGGATCTGGCGCTGTGCGCCGGCAGCGCGAAGTTCAACCTCGCCTACACCCAGGCGGGCCTGACGCCCGATGCCGGTACCACCTTCCTGCTGCCGCGCACGCTCGGCCTCAAGCGCACCATGGAGCTGCTGCTGCTTAATCGCACCCTCAGCGCCGCGGAAGCGCTCGCGTGGGGACTGGTCAACGAGGTGGCGCCCGACGAGCAGCTCATGCCTCGTGCCCTGGAGATAGCGGAGAAGCTCGCCCAGGGTGCCAGCGGCGCCTTCGGCGCCACCAAGCGGCTGATCGCGCACTCGCTCGGGCCGCTCGAGTCGCAGATGGTTCTCGAGAGCGAGACCATCGCGCGGCACGCCGTCGGCGCGGAGGGGCGCGAAGGCGTCAGCGCTTTCCTCGAGAAGCGCAAGCCGCGGTTCCCCGGCGGGGATTCGCGCTAGCGGCGAGTCGCGCTCATGAGCTGGACCCTGCTGCTGTTGGTTGCGGCGCTCGCACTCATCGCCGTGCGCATCTACTCCAAGCTGCGCCTGGCGCGAAAGTCACGCGCCGAGTCCTGGGACGAGCAGATCATCGGACGACTGCGCTCACAGGGCTATGCTCCGTTCAACGACTATCGCGTGGATTTCTTCCTCGCGCTGCCGGACGAGGCCGCCTGCCAGGGAGCGCGTGCGCGGCTCGAGCCCGAGTTCAGCGTGGACGTGAAGCGGCTGCAGAACGACCCATCGCTCGGCTACAGCCTCCACGCCACCAAAACCATGCGACTCCTGGTGCCGGACATGCAGGAGATCAGCCGCCGGCTGACGGCGCTCGCCACCGAGTTTCACGGGCGCTACGACGGTTGGGCGGCGTAGCCTGCGGTCAGCGCTTGTCGGTCTGACGTTTGACGGTTTCGGTGGCGGCGGCGATCGCTGCGGGGTCGCCCAGGTAGCGACTGCCGCGGGGCCGCAGCTCGCTATCGAGGTCGTAAAGCAACGGGACGCCGGTCGGGATGTTGAGCTCGGTTATGTCGCTTTCCCCGACCTCATCGAGCATCTTGACCATGGCGCGCAAGCTGTTGCCATGTGCCACCACCAGGACGTTGGCGCCCGCGCGCAGCTCGGGCGCGATGCGCGCATGCCAGAAGGGCAGCACGCGCTCGAGCGTGCCCTTGAGCGACTCGCTGGCGGGCAGCTCCTTCGGATCGACGGCTGCGTAGCGCGCATCGAAGCGCGGGTGGCGCCGGTCCTCGCTCCCGAGCGGCGGCGGCGCGATGTCGTAGCTGCGGCGCCAGATCTTCACCTGGGCCTCGCCGTGCTGCGCCACCGTCTGCGCCTTGTCGAGCCCCTGCAGCGCGCCATAGTGTCGCTCGTTCAGTCGCCAGGAGCGCTCCACCGGGATCCACATGCGGTCCATCTCATCGAGCATGATCCACAGCGTGCGGATGGCGCGCTTCAGCACCGAGGTGAAGGCGATGTCCGGGGCGAGGTGTTGCTTCAGCAGCTCTTGTCCCGCCTGGATCGCCTCGGCGCGCCCCTGCGCCGAGAGATCGACGTCCGTCCAGCCGGTGAAGAGGTTCTCGAGATTCCAGATGCTCTGGCCGTGGCGGACCAGGATCAGCTTGCCGGGCATGATCATGCCGCCAGCTTGCGCAGCGCTTCCACGCCCACCGTCAGCGTAGCGAAGTCGCTGGCGTCCGCGGCGCGCATGTCCGCGATCGTGCGATGCCAGTGGGCGAGATCCTTGCCGCCGGACTCGATCCAGGCGGTGACGCGGGCCGGGGCGCTGCCGCGATCCTTGCGAGCCAGTACCCGCTCGGCGAGCCGCCGGTGCACCCGTAGCGCCGCATCGCGCAGCCCGGTCCGCGCGACGGCCTGCCACGGGCCCTCGACGGTGAGCCTCTCGATGCGCTCCTGGAGCCAGTCGCCACCGATGCGCGTGCCCACCTCGAAATACACCCGCGCGGTTTCGGCGACGCTGACCTTGTGGCTGGCGGCGACTGCGACGATGTCGAGCGCGGCGTTGAGCGGCTCGAGGGCGGCGATGCGCGTCGCGAGCACCGGCGGGAGTCCCGCCTCGGTGTAGTGCTTGCGTGCCTCCTCGAAGCGCACGAGCTCGGTGCCGGTGAGCACGGCCGGCGTCTCGGTCTCGAGCTGGCGCACCCCGTCGCGGAACGTGTGCACCGCGGCGTCGACCTGCAGGGCGCCGCCGCGCGAGGTGAGCAGCCAGTAGGTGGCATGCCGCAGCAGGCGGCTCGTCTGGAAGGCGGCCTCGTACTGCAGTTTGGCCGGCACCTTGTTGTCCAGCGCTTCGATCTGCTCCCAGACCGCGCGCATCGCGAAGATCTCACGCGCGGCGGTGTAGGCACGCGCGATCTGCGCGGGCGCGGCGCCGGTGTCCCCCTGCACCCGCGGCACGAACGTCGGACCCATGCGGTTGACCACGCTGTTGGTGGTCGAGGTCGCGATGATCTCGCGGCGCAGGCGGTGATGGGCGATGGCACGGCGAAAGCGCTCCTGCATCGGCGCCGGGAAGTAGCGCTCGAGCTCCGCCGAGAGGTACGGGTCCTCGGGAACGTCCGAGACGAGCAGGTGGGTGTTGAGCCAGATCTTGCTGTAGGCGAGGAGGATCGAGAGCTCCGGTCGTGTCAGCCCCACGCCGTTCTTGCGGCGGTCGGTCAGCTCGTCATCGCTCGGCAGGAACTCCAGTGCGCGGTTGAGGACGCCCTCGCGCTCGAGAGAGCGGATGAGGTGCTGGTATTCCATCAAGCGGGCGGCCCCCTGGAGCTCGAGGGTGCTGAGCGCCTGGCTCTGCAGGTAGTTGTTGCGCAGCACGAGCGCGGCCACCTCGGAGGTCTGCCGCGCGAGCAGGCGGTTGCGATCGCCGCGCGAGAGCTTGCCGTCGGCCACCAGCGGGTTCAGCACGATCTTGATGTTGACCTCGACGTCCGAGGTGTTGACGCCGGCGGAGTTGTCGATGAAGTCGGTGTTGAGGCGTCCCCGGGCGAGCGCGTACTCGATGCGGCCGCGCTGCGTCAGGCCGAGATTGCCGCCCTCGCCGACCACCTTGGCGAGCAGCTGCTGCCCGTTGATGCGCACGGCGTCGTTGGCGCGATCGCCGACCTCCGCATTGCGCTCGTCGCTCGCTTTCACGTAGGTGCCGATGCCGCCGTTCCACAGCAAGTCGACCGGCAGCGTGAGGATGGCGCGGATGACCTCGTTCGGCGCGGCGCTCGCGCCCTCGAGGCCCAGCAGCGCGCGCGCCTCCGCCGACAGCGCGACCGACTTCGCCGAGCGCGGGAACACCCCGCCGCCGCGCGAGATTTTCCGGCGGTCGTAGTCGTCCCAGCTCGAGCGCGGCAGATCGAACAGTCGCGCACGCTCGGCGAAGCTGAGCGCGGGGTCCGGATCGGGATCGAGGAAAATGTGGCGGTGATCGAAGGCGGCCTGCAACCGGATGTGGCGCGAGAGCAGCATGCCGTTGCCGAAGACGTCCCCGGACATGTCGCCGACGCCGATGACTGTGAAATCCGTCTTCTGTATGTCGATCGCCATCTCGCGGAAGTGGCGCTTGACGCACTCCCAGGCGCCGCGCGCGGTGATGCCCATCTTCTTGTGGTCGTAGCCGGCGGAGCCGCCGGAAGCGAACGCATCGCCGAGCCAGAAGCCATAGTCCGCGGCAATCGCGTTGGCGATGTCGGAGAAGGTGGCCGTGCCCTTGTCGGCCGCAACCACGAGGTAGGGGTCGTCGCCGTCGTAGCGCACCACCTGCGGCGGGGGCACGATGCGCGCGCCGACGATGTTGTCGGTGAGATCGAGCAGCCCGCGGATGAAGGTCTGGTAGCAGGCGACGACCTCGGCCTGCACCTCCTCTCGGCTGCCGGCGGGGGGCAGGCGCTTCGGCACGAAGCCCCCCTTGGCGCCGACCGGCACGATGACGGTGTTCTTGACGTTCTGCGCCTTCATCAGGCCGAGGACCTCGGTGCGGAAGTCCTCGCGCCGGTCGGACCAGCGGATGCCGCCACGCGCGACCTCGCCCATGCGCAGGTGCACGCCCTCGACCCGCGGGCTGTAGACGAAGATCTCGAACTTCGGCTTCGGCAGCGGCAGGTCGGGGATCTTCGCCGGGTCGAGCTTGAAGGACAG
>DASQRV010000448.1:0-3167 GCA_035642735.1 Steroidobacteraceae bacterium | reverse complement strand
TGAGCCGCGCGGACTGTATGCGCACGTAGACCTCCTTGCGGTGCACCGCCACGTGCCGGGGCGCCGAAAAGCCGAGGCGCAGCTGGTTGCCCCTCACACCGAGCACAGTGACCGTGATGTCATCGCCGATTTTCACTGATTCTCCCGGACGCCGTGTCAGAATCAGCATTGGTGCAACCTCCCCCGACTATTTAGTTGCCGGCTCTCGTTTGGTATCGCCAGGTTCGTTCAAGCAGCAGCGCTTTCCGTAGCGCGCGGATGCTATCACCCGCGCGCAGAGAAGTTGCCGCGATTCGCCTCGCAATCGACGAAATTCGCAACGCAGCAGAGCGATGCACAGGTTGTGCACACCTCATGGGCCAGTTGTCCACAGGTCGGGCGCATCGAGTGCTCGCGCAGGCTGCGCTCCAGTGAAGGCAATGTCCTACATCGTCGTGTGACGATCGGCGTTTTGTGCCGCGCGACAACGCCTGCGCAGATGTCGACGATCAACCCGGACTGACACTCGCGGGCAACTTACAACAACAGAGAGGATGTTCCGCCGGACCTGCAGTAAGGTGCTGAGCGGACGGCGGAGCGATCAGCGGCCTATCAACGAAGGCGCGGACCCCACGTCAGTGCAGTGCCAGTGTGTCACGCCGCCAGGCAGGATCCTGCCATCGTCCGAAGTCCGCGAGCAGCTCGGGGCTGCTCGCCTGCCTGACCGGTACGAGATCCTCGAGCCGCAGCTCCTCGAAGCGGCGGCGAAACCGGCCGCCGTCCTTCAACTCGCGCACGATCAGCAGCCGCTGGCTCCCCGGGGCGAAGCCGGCGAACTCCACATAACCCTCCTCCGGATCATCGGTGCCCGGTGAGAGCACATCGACTGTCCAGCCTCCGACGCTCTCATGAAACACCCACAGCTCGCGCCAGCTCTCGAGCGGCTGCACTGCAAGTACCAGTGCCCGGCCGTGCGCTACGGGCTGAGCGGATGCGGTCCACACGATCCCGTAGGTGCAGCGACTGATGAGCGGTGAGGCCGGTCGCTGCAGTTCTGCGAGCGCAAGGCAGGTCTGACCCGGCTTCCCTGGCTGCGTCGTGAGCATCAGCGAGCCCGCCTGTGGTCCGGGAGCGACGGCCGCCCAACGAATCGCGCCCACCCTCACCAAGGCGTCGAGGTACTCCGCCCGATGCTCCTCGCCGAGATCCTGCGGATGCACGGCGACGAGCTCGGACATGGCGCGCTGCGCGGCAGCTCCGGGAGACTGACCGCGACGCGCCAACTCGTAGGCAACGGCGGCCCACACAGCCGCGCGCCGCGCGTGCAGGCGGCTGCGCATCATCGTGCTGAGGGACCGCTCCTCGATCCGGTCGAGGAGCTCGTGCCGTTCCTCATCGAGCAACAGGCGTTGCAGGATGCCGAGTCCCGGATCGATGCAGTCCGGCCTCGTGAGCCCGAGCACGCTGCGTGCACGCTCCTCGCTGCTCGCGCGGGAGAGCGACAGCACCCGCCGGTACAGCTCGCCGTCGTAGCAGACCTGCATACGGCCGTTGCGATCGAAGCTGCGCATCTGAACGCCGAACTGCGCGACCACCTCGAGGTGCGCGGCGACGTCTCTGTGCCTGACACCATTTCCCGAAGCGGCATCGGCCAGCCGCTCGGCCATACGGGCGATCGCATCGAGGGGCTCGGCAGTAAGCGCACCGGCGGGCGTTGCCTTGAGGTACGCGGCCCCGTAACTGATCCCGAGCGCCTCTGAGCCCGCGCTATCGCGCAGGAAGCGCAGCACCGCCAGGAGTGCCGGCGCCTCGGACGCGTTGAGACTGATCGCACGGACCGCCTCGTTCTTCACGTACCCGCCGCGCTCCCGGCGGTAGTCGTAGACCTTGAGGTAGCCCGCGCGTTCATCCCGGACCTCGAGCACCTCGCCCTGCCAGAGCGTTGCCAACTCGGTCGCGCGCGGACTCGGCGCGGCACGGAGCGGCGTTCGGTCCTGCACCACGATCGCAAGCGCCGCAGCGAGCGTGAGCAACATCTACGGCCCCTCCCCCTGCGAGCTCATGGGCACTGGTGCGGCGTGGTGCAGCGCCGCGCCTTCGAGCCCGACCAGGTTATTGCCGAGGAACTGACCCGGGGCCGGTGTCGGCGCGATGATCACCTGAACCTTGTCGGACAGCTTGTCGGCCAGCGTCTTCTGGATGAGCAGCGGATAGCGGGCGATGAGCGCACCCTCGCGCTCCATCTGACTCGCATTGCTCTGGCCCACGACCTCGAGCCGGTACGCTTCGGCGTCGGCGAGCTTGTGGCGCGAGTCCGCCTCACCCTGGGCCTCGATGCGGCGCGCCTCCGCCGAGCCCTCCGCGGTACGAATCCGTGCGCGCTTTTCCGCCTCGGCCTCGAGCTGGCGTTGCTCGATCTGCTTCTGCTTGAAGGGCAGGATGTGCTGCATGGTCTCTTCCTGCGCGCGGGCGGCGATCACCTGTTCCGCGCCGGCCGCCTCGGCCGCCTTCTGCCGCCGCACCTTGTCGGCCTCGGCCGTGAGCTGCGTCTCCTTTACCTGCGCCTCCTTGAGCTGCAGCGTGTAGCGGATCTTCTCGGTCTCGAGCTCCTCGGCGAGGAGCTTCTCAATCTGCGCGCGGTAGTCCCCGGGCAGGTCCACTTGGCCCATGTCCACCCCGCGGAGGAGGAGTCCGAGCGCGTCGAGCTTCGGCCGGAGTGCGGTCGCGATCTCCTGCTGGATCTGCTGGCGCTGGCTCGAGAAGATCTCGCGCACCGTATGCCGGGCCAGCAGGGGATATACGATTCCCTGCACCGCCGGGCGCACCAGGTCGGCGTTGAGATCATCCGGATACTCCTTCGACATCTGCGCGGTGCGAGTGCGATCGATTGCCCAGCGCACCGTCAGATCGACGCCGATCGAGAGCCCTTCGCTCGACTGAAACGGAGCCGGGCCCGCGGCGCGCGCACTTTCGCTCGGCCGGTACAGCTGGTCGCGGGCCGGATAGCGGCGTACCTGATGAATACCCGGCATCACCAGCACGGTGCCCGCGCTGTAGGCGCGTGCAGATCCATCGAAAAGGCTCGTGCGCACCAGTACTTCGCTTCGGCGGACGGTGGCGAGCGGCGGATGGATGTAGAGGGCGTAAGCAACTGCGGCAAGGATTCCGGCAATCACGAGTCGCATGCG
>DASQRV010000447.1:0-2105 GCA_035642735.1 Steroidobacteraceae bacterium | reverse complement strand
CTGCTGCCAGTGCGCCGCCGTGTCGGCGGTCTGCATGCCGGTGTCGGCCAGAGTCCAGCCGGCACCGTCCTCGAGCGCCCAGACGTTGATGTGGTTGAGCCCCATGAACGGCAGCGGCATGCGCAGCCACATCACGCCCGGGGCCACGCCGAGCACGTGTCCGGGCTCCGGTGCGGTCGCGAACGGGTAAGTCAACCCGGCGGTTGCGGCAGGAGCTTCGTCGACGGTCTCACGCATCGTGCGAATGTAGGGGATCGGGCCGTGAAGAGGTGGAGGTCTGCGGGACCCCCGGCACGCGCGCCGACATCAGCATCAACACCGCGGCATAGATCACCACTACCAACACGAGCCAGCGGAGCCACTCGAGCGGCAGCGAGCGTACGATGAAGGCGGCGCAGAGCACGCCCGGGATTCCGCCCAGGGTCAGGCCGAGCGCGGCGCCCGCGCTGTAGCGGCGCGCGCGTATGAAGCGAGCACCGCCGACGGGCATCAGCAGCGCGCACGAGCCCATCATGATCGGGAACGCGGCAAGCGGACTCATACCGAACAAGGTCACCAGGATCAGGCAGGGCGCGTACAGTCCGACGCCGACCATCATCAGGGCGCCGAGCACAAAGTTGACGCAGACGGCGAACAACAGCGTGCCGCCGGAAAGCCCGAGCGCGGTGCCGTCAGCCGCCGGCAGCCAGGCGAGGTTCTTCGCGAGCAGGAGTCCCGCGGCGACCAGCAGCGCCACACCCATGCCGATCTGGATGACGCCTCGTGGAGCCCGCGCGATGCGGCCCGCACCGAGCCAGGCACCGGCCACCGACGCGGCGAGCATCGAAACGAGCGTCGTCAGATCGAGTGTGACTATCGCGATGAAGATCAGGGCCTCGACGACGGTCGCGAGCGCATGACCGGCGTTGAGCGTGCCGGGAATCTCGTCGTCCGGCATGCGGCGCTGCAGCTTGAAGACGGCGGTCGTCGGTGCGAAGGCTCCGATGCCGAGAGTGTCGAAAAACTCGGTGACGAAGCCGGTGACAAGATCCGCCCGGCGCATCGCACGCAGCGCACCATGACCTCGCTCGAGGAACCACCACCGGCCCATGAACCAGACGCCGACGGCGGCCACGACCCCGAGCAGCAGGTACACCCCGTTCATGGCAGGCATCGTGTGAGTAGATCAGTCGCCGCGGCCAAGAGCAAACGCAGCCCCGGTGGCTTGCCCGGCGGCGCGCTAGAATCCAATGCCCCGGTGCGAAACACAGGTGAGGGAATGACGCAGGGCACCCACCACGCAACCGATGACCCGCGCAACCGCGACATCCGCATCTATGTGAACGGTGACCTGCGGCCGCGCGCGCAAGCCGTGGTCTCGGTGTTCGACTCGGGGTTCATCCTGGGGGATGGAGTCTGGGAGGGCCTGCGGGTCCATCGTGGCCGGATCGCCTTCCTCGGCGCGCATCTCGATCGCCTCTACGAGGCCGCCAAGGCGATCGACCTCGATGTCGGCATGGACCGCGCGGCGCTCACCGCGGCGCTGTACCGGACCCTCGCGGCAAACGCCATGACCGAGGGCGTGCATATGCGGCTCATGGTGACGCGCGGACTGAAGAGCACGCCTTACCAGGATCCGCGCGCCTCCATCGGGCCGGCGACCGTGGTCATCATCCCCGAATACAAGCTGCCACGGCCGGAGCTGCTGAGGCAGGGCGTGCGGCTCTTCACCGTGCACGTGCGCCGCGGTGCGCCCGACGTGCAGGATCCCAAGCTCAACTCGCAGTCCAAGCTCAACTGCATCACCGCCTGCATCCAGGCGACCAAGGCGGGCGCCGACGAGGCACTGATGCTCGACCCGCACGGTTTCGTCGCCACCTGCAATTCGACCCACTTCTTCATCGTGCGCCGGGGCGAGGTGTGGACCTCGAGCGGCAACTATTGCATCGCGGGCATCACGCGCGCCAACGTGCTGCGCCTGTGCTGCGAGAACGGCATCCCGGCCTTCGAGAAGAACTTCAGTCTGACCGAAACCTACTCCGCGCAGGAGGCCTTCATCACCGGCACTTACGCCGGCATTGCTCCGGTAATCGAGATCGACGGTCGCCGCATCAGTGACGGGCGCG
>DASQRV010000446.1:0-4248 GCA_035642735.1 Steroidobacteraceae bacterium | reverse complement strand
ATGAGGCGCGCGGCAGCGTCCGCAATCCGCAGTGCGCTCGCCGCGGATAGGTTCGTGAAAGTGTCGTTGGGAATGTCGTTGTAGGACTCGGCCACTGAAGTGACGTGCGCGATGTCGTAGCGGCGGGCGGCCGGGTTGTAGGTCGCGCGGCTCGCCCAGAAGCGGGCGACCTCGCGGATCACCGGCCAGCCGTGCGACCGCAGCCATTCACGGTCGTGCGTGGCGAGGTAGTACTGCCACTGCGCGATGGCAACGTCGGCATTCACGTGAATCTCGGTATCCGCCAGTACCACGGCCGAGTGCGGAGTCTGCTCGCTGCCGTTCTCCGGATCCGACTCCCACGGGAACATGGCGCCCTCGAAGCCGTGCGCCCGTGCCCGCTGCCGTGCGGCTTCCAGGGTGCGTGTGCGGAAGGCGAGCAGCGACCTCGCGCGCTCCGGATGCAACAGCAGCAACGCCGGCATGATCCAGGTGTCGCTGTCCCAGAAAACGTGATTGGCGTAACCGGGCGTGAGCGCGCATGCGCCAATCGGCCAGGCGGTATCCGGCGTCGAGCTCGACAGCAGGAAATACAGCTCCGAGTGCACCGCCTGCTGGGCCTGCGCGTCACCATCGATCAGAACGTCTGCCTGCCAGAGCGCATCCCACGCGGCGCGATGCTGCCGCGACAGCTGATCGAAGCCGGCGTCGCGCGCCTCGCGGGCGAGCCGCAGGTCATCCGCCGCGCCGCCACCCCAGCCCTCGCGTGAGACGGCGGCGTACTTGGTGAAGACGTAGGTGCGCCCCCGCGCGACCTTCATGCTGACATCGAGCGCGAGCCGATAGCGGTCGCGGCGCAGGCTCACCCGCTCCGGCGACACACCCTGCGGCAGCGCGACGGTGGCGGCCATCGCCATGCCGAGTCCCTGCTCCGCCTTGCCCTCGAGCCACAGCGACAGTGAGCCGGCCTCGCCCTCGCTCGAGCGCACCTCGGTGTAACCGGGGTACCAGACCGCCGCGCGATCGGCCGTGGCGGGGGGCTGTGGCTCGAGCGACAAGCCCTGCGCGGCAACCGCCTCCTCCATCTCCGGGCCGCTCATTTGCGCGAGCGGAAATCGCGGCGCGTACTCGGACCACAGCAGCAGTGCGAACGACAGTTGCACGGTGCCGTCGTAGTCGGGTGTCACTTTGAGCTGCGTGGCAGCGAGGTGCGGCGATGCCTGACTCACGAGCGTCGTGACTTCGATCGAGGTCGTCCGGCCGCGATCGAGATAGCGGTAGCTCGTCGTCAGGGTGGCCGCGCGCAGATCGAGCGTCTGATGGTAATCGCTGAAACGACGTTCGTTGAGCGCCGCACGGTTGAGCCAGCCGTGACGCTCTGCGGCTGCGCCCGGGTTGAAATCGATCTCGCTCCAGGCGGGGATGGCGGCCGGGCGCGACATGTCCCCCGCGGTGTAGTCCATGAAAGCGACGAGATACGCGCGCGTCGCTTCGGTGCCGCGTGGTGCAGTCAGGGTCGAGAGATAACCGTTAGCCAGGTATCCGGGGAAATACTCGCGCAGATCTGCCATGCCGGCGCGGAGCTGGAAGCTCGCATCGCTTGCATCGCTCGCCCTCGCGCAGACGGCAAGGAGGGCGAGCACGCACCACAGAGCGACCGTCGCGGGAGTGCCGGCACGCTGCATCATGACGGCGACCCGTTCAGTCATTCGCAACGCAACCTCCCTCCCGCGCCGCCTGCAACCGACGCCTCACCGTGATGCCAGCCGCGCACCGGAATCCGAGCCCGCCGCAACGACGGCGGGCCGCACCGCGAGATACGCAGTGCTCCAGAGCTGCGCGGCGTCGGACTCATCGACGTCCGCGGCAGCAGCGCCGAACGGTACCACCTGGTAGTGTCCCGCAGCATACGCCCACGACCACAGCTCGGAATTGCTCAGCGAACGCGTGGCATCGATCGCCGACCACAGCGTGCGCTGCGCGCCGATGAGGTGCGCGTGTACCGCGGGGGGCAGGTCGCGGCGCTCGAGCTGGCGCGCGAGGCCCGCAGCGAACAGCGCCTGCTGCCACGACCAGACGACGGTGCCGTGATAGGCGTTGCGGCTGAAGCTCGCCTGCAGCGACGGTGCGCTGAATGCCGGATTGGCGACTACCATCCCGACCTCGGTCATGAGACCGGCCGGGAAGGCGCGCATCAGCACCGTGACCGCGTCATCGACACGCTGCGCGTCGAGGTCATCGAACAGCAGTGCGAACCCCTCATCCGAATTCATGACCGGTATCGGGGTGCCGGCGGCATCGAGTGCGAGCGCGTGAAAGCGCAGGTCGTCCGTGCCGAGCGCGGCGAGCGCCGTCTGCGCGGCAATGCCTTGCGAGGCGGCGTAGGCACGGACCGCCTCCGCGGCCGCCGTGTGCGACAGGCGCACCGTGAACAGTTGCGGCGCCTGCGCGCGCCATACCTGCGCAAGCTGCGAGGCGCGTGCCAGGAGCGCCTCATCTTCCGCCGTCAGGTAGGGCGCCAACAGGCCGCTGTCGCGCAGCTCCACGACCGCGGCGAGCGCGGCCGGCACCAGCACCGCGTTGACGTCGTACGGATAGCGACCGCCTCCCAGGCCGCTCTCGCTGTCGCGCCAGTTGCCGACCGAAAAGCCGCTGTTCAGTCCGATGAGATGCGACGCCACCGGGTCAGTGGCAAAGCCGCTTGCGCTCTGCAGTACGAACCGCAGGTTCGCGAGGAGCGCTGCGCCGCGCGACCGGCCGGGCCCGGAGGGTCCACCGGCGGCTGCGGCGAGGAAGGCCGCGGCACGCGGGCGTGCGCGCTCATCGTGAACCAGCCAGGCGCTCGCGACCGGCGCGAGCAGATAGTTGCCATCGATCATCTTGTAGTCGAGCACCGGGGCTGCCGAGCGCGAGCCATCGCGCTCGAGGTGATCCAGCACGGCGCGCTCGCCGATGTCCTCTTCGTGCGCAACCTCTCCCTGAGCCGACAGCCGCTCGAGCACCGACCCGAGCGCCGCGTCCGCCGCCGTCGGGCTGAGGACGGGCATGAGCAGCCGCACCGAAATCAGGGTATCCCGGCCGAAATAGGTCAGAAAGCGCCATGAGCCCGCGAGGAGCTTCTCGCGGTACGCAAGGAATGTCAGCGTGTTGCGCGCGGCCGTGTCGGGCGCGGCAGACTCGTTCATGAGCTCGCTCCCCGAGAGTGCCGTGAGCGGCGTCTCGCCGCTCAGCCCGGTGATGCGCAGGCCGATACGGCCGTCGTCGCCCGCGACGATGTGACCGCCGCGAACTGCACCGTGTGTGACCTCGAGCACCATCCGGTAGCCCGCCGCACCATCCAACCGGTCGCGGCTCCAGCTGAGCGTGTGTCCCTGCACGAGCGGCCGCGCAGCCACCGCGGCCGGCACGGTACCGATTGACTGATAATCTCGCAGCACGCGAACGCTGGAGAGCACCGCCTGGCGCACCTGCAGCTCCGCGGCTTCGGCGCTCACCTCCGACACGAGGCCATAGAGGGTGCGGCCGCGTCGATCGGCACGCTGAATGGTCCGCGGCGCTCCGCTCAGCGCCCACTTGACCGGCTCGGAGCGGTGCATGAACCAGAGGCCAACCCCGCTGTTACCGGCGGGGAAGGCGATGAGGATGCGCGGATCGTTTCCGGACCGCAGCACCAGATGCGCCGCGACCGCGCCCTCGCGCACCAGGCGGTTGGTGTTGAGACCTTCATCGACCTGGTAGTCGAGCCGCTCCGCGGTGGGCTCGAGCGCGAGAGTAGGCTTCGCCCCGAGCAGCCCCGCAACGACGAGCACGGCGGCGGCAGCCCGCGGTGCGGTTCTTCGAATCATGGTTGGCCCCACGACACCCGCGCGACTATACCTGACCGTGTCGGGCCACTTGCGGCCCGGCGCTGCTCGTTGTGCTGGGGCCAGCCGTGCATGCCTAGTGCCGTACCATGCGGGGTACGGTATCGATGACATCTTGAATCGAACGGAACTGCGCGGCCTGGGTCAACAATGCGCGTGCCATGGCGAGCGCGTTGGCTTCGCAGCGGGCACGTACGGCCGCGTCCCGGATCCGGTCAAAGTCGATCACATGAGCGAAGCCGACGATGCGGCGGATCATCTTGCAGGCACCAAATCCGAGCATGTCGGCAAAGAGTCCGTCGAGGAATTCGCGGCGCGCCAATTCGAGCGTGCCGGCCTCCTCCGGCCGGGCGAACATTGAGGCTGGCAGCACATCGCCATGCGCGTTCTCGGCCCACAACGACAG
>DASQRV010000445.1:0-15779 GCA_035642735.1 Steroidobacteraceae bacterium | reverse complement strand
AGGAGATCCTCGATGAGCTGCGCGCGGGACGCATGGTCGTCATGCTCGATGACGAGGATCGCGAGAACGAGGGCGACCTCATCATGGCGGCGGAGCACGCAACGCCCGACGCAGTCGCCTTCATGATCCGCCACACGAGCGGCATCATCTGCGTACCGATGGAGGAGGCGGCGCTCGCCCGGCTCGATCTGCCGCAGATGGTCCCGGTCAACAGCGAATCGCAGCGCACCGCCTTCACCGTGTCGGTAGACCTGCGCGCCGGCACGACCACCGGGGTGTCCTCGGCCGATCGCGCCGCCACCATCCGCGCGCTCGCGAGCCCCACCTCGAGCGCGGCCGACTTCGCACGCCCGGGACACATCTTTCCGCTGCGCTCGCGCCGCGGCGGCGTGCTGGTGCGCGCCGGCCATACCGAGGCGGCGGTCGACCTGTGCCGGCTGGCGGGACTGACGCCCATCGGCGTGTTGTGCGAAGTCATGAACGACGATGGCAGCATGGCGCGCCGCCCGCAGCTGCAGGAGTTCGCGCGTGCCCACGGGCTGATGATTGGCACCATCGCCGATCTCATCCGTCACCGCCTGCGCACCGAGCGTACCGTGGGGCGCATCTCCGAGCAGAGCGTGCAGACCGAGCTCGGGGAGTTTCGCCTGTACGCCTATCAGGACGAGGTGAGCCAGGAGGTGCACGTCGCGCTCGCGCACGGGCGGCTGGATGGACGCGAGATCCCGCTGGTGCGCGTGCACGTCGCCGACACCATGCGCGACCTGCTTGGTGTGCGCGGTGCGGCACGCGCCTGGACGCTGCGCGCCGCGATGCAGCGCATCGTCGAGGCCGGTAACGGAGTGGTGGTGGTGCTGCGCCAGCAGGAGAGCTCGCGCGAGCTCGCCGACGCAGTGCGCTCGTTCGCCACCGCGGCGCCGCCGGAAGCGAGCCCCGAGTCCGCCGAGGGCACGGTGCTGCGCACCTTCGGCGTCGGTGCGCAGATTCTCAAGGACCTCGGCGTGAAGCGCATGCGTGTGCTGTCGGCGCCGAAGCAGATGCACGGCATCTCCGCTTTCGGACTGGAAGTCGACAGCTACGTCGGGGACGCGGGGTGAGCGCCGACACAATCGAAGGCGAGGTGAACGCGCGCGGGCGACGCGTGGCGATCGTCGCCGCGCGCTTCAACGACCTCATCGTCGCGAGCCTGCTGAAGGGCGCGCGGGCTGCCTGGCACGAGCGCGGCGGCGCGGCGCAGGATCTCACCGTGGTGCGCGTTCCCGGCGCCTTCGAGCTGCCGGTGGTCGTCCGCCGCCTGGCAGCGAGTGGTCGCTACGATGCCGTGGTCGCACTCGGCTGCGTGATCCGCGGCGACACGCCGCACTTCGAATACGTCGCCGGTGAAGCGGCGCGCGGCCTGCAGCTCGCCGGGCTCGAGACCGGGGTGCCGGTGGCCTTTGGCGTTCTGACGGTCGACACGCTCGAGCAGGCGCTCGAGCGCGCCGCCAGCGGCGCCGGCAACAAGGGCGGCGAGGCGATGGAGAGCGCGCTCGAGATGGCCGCCGTCATGGCGCGCCTGTGAGAGATGGAGCGATGAGCCGCGAGAACGGGCGCGCATTCAGTGGCACGCGCAGCGTGGCGCGCAAGCTGGCGCTGCAGGCGCTCTACCGCTGGCAGCTGAACGACTCGCCATGGCAGGACCTGGTACAGGAATTCGGCGAGGCGGAGGACATGACGCGCGCCGACGCCGATTACTTCCGCACGCTGGTCGAGGGGGTGTGGCGCGGGCGCGAGGAGCTCGACGCACGACTCGCTACCTTCACCGATCGCGCACCCGCCCTGCTCGATCCGGTCGAGCGTGCGGTGCTGCTGATCGCGCTCTACGAGCTCACGGCGCGACCGGAGGTGCCGTACCGCGTGGCGATCAACGAGGCGGTGGGGCTCGCCAAGCGCTTTGGCGCCACTGACGGCTTCAAGTTCGTGAACGCGGTACTCGATCGCGCCGCGCGCGCGCTGCGGCCGAACGAGCACTGATTCATGGGGCAAAAGTCGCCTGCGGCCGCTTGTGGGATTGCTGAAAGCGGCCTGCGGCCCTTTCAGCGGCGCGAGCCAGAGACGCGACTCCGGCTCGCTTTGCCGGACATCGGCTCCGTTACCGGCGGCAAAGAGCGCGGTCTTTGCCGCCTGCGTGGGTAGGTACATGGCGCTCTCGGAATTCGCGCTGATCGAGCGCTACTTCCGCCATTGCGGCGCGCATCGCACCGACGTACGACTCGGGCTTGGTGACGATGCGGCGCTGCTCGGGACGCCCGGCGGCTCCGAGTTGGTTGCCGCCATCGACACACTCGTCGCGGGCGTGCATTTTCCGCAAGGTTCCCCGCCCGCCTCGATCGGACACCGTGCGCTCGCGGTCAACCTGAGCGATCTGGCCGCGATGGGCGCCCGGCCCGCCTGGGCGTTGCTCGCGCTCACCCTGCCGGAAGCCGATGAGAACTGGCTCGAGGAGTTCGCCAGCGGCTTCTGCGAGCTGGCGCGCGCCCACGGGGTGGCGCTCGTGGGCGGGGACACGACTCGCGGACCGCTGTGCATCAGCGTGCAGCTCCTCGGTCACGTTCCCGCCGGCGAAGCCCTCACCCGCGGCGGCGGCAGCGCCGGGGACGTGCTGTTCGTCTCCGGAACGTGCGGGGACGCGGCCGCGGGCCTGGCGATCGAGCAGGGGGAGCTCCAGGCCGACCCCGACGCGCGTGCCTGGCTGCGTGAGCGCTTCCTCTGGCCGACCCCGCGCATCGCTCTCGGCGAGCGGCTGCGCGGCCTGGCGAGCGCCTGTATCGATGTCTCCGACGGACTGCTCGCCGATGCCGGCAGGCTCGCCAGCGCGAGTCGGACGGGGGCCGAGCTCGCGTGGGCGGACGTGCCGCTGTCGCAGCCGCTGCTGGCAGTGTCGGGAGAGGAGCGCGCGCGCGAGCTGGCGCTCGGCGGTGGCGACGATTACGAGTTATGTTTCGCCGTCCCGCCGCAGAACATCGCGCGCCTCACCGAGCTGCTGCCGCCGCAGGAATGGCGTTATGCGCGCATCGGCCTGCTGCGCGGTGCGCCCGGCGCCGTGGTGATGCGCGACGGTACTGTGATGGAGTTCTCGCATTCGGGTTACGAGCATTTCCGCTGACGCCGCCGCGGCTGCCGCGGATCGCGTGTGGGTTACATCACAGTCGCTCGAGCGCGCGACGCCGTATCCTGACGCGCCGTCTCGAAACATCGCGCCACCCGATGACACTACCGGCCTCCAAGTCCGTTCCGCTGTCCAAGCCCGATGCCCGCACCCCGGAGAGGATCGGCAAGTACGTGGTCATCAGGGAAGTCGGGCGCGGCAGCACCGGCATCGTCTACCTCTCGCACGACGCCTACTACGGCCGCGACGTCGCCATCAAGGTCTACAACATGGACGCCGGCGGCGACGAGGAGCGCGCGCGCATCGCCCGCAAGATGTTCCTCTCCGAGGCACACCTGGTCGGCATGCTGCAGCACCCGCACATCCTGCCGATCTACGACGCCGGCGAGGAGAACGGCCACTGCTACATCGTCACCGAGCACGTGCACGGCGCGCGCACGCTCGCCGCCTACTGCCGCCCTGACAACCTGCTGCGCATCGACGATACCGTCGAGATTATGTTCAAGTGCGCCAAGGCGCTGCATTACGCGCACTCGCGCGGCGTGATCCATCGCGACATCAAGCCGTCCAACATCATGCTCACGCAGGACAGCGACGTGCGCATCATCGATTTCGGCATCGCGCTGGTGTCGGACTCGGACATCTCGCGCATCGAGGGCATCGCCGGCAGCCCCTCGTACATGTCCCCCGAGCAGGTGCAGAGCCTCGAGCTCACCAACCGCTCGGACCTGTACTCGCTCGGGGCGGTGATGTACGAGCTGCTCACCGGCGCGCGCCCGTTTCGCGCTGGCAACCTGCAGAAGCTGCTGCACCAGATCGTGTACGCGACGCCGCCACCCATTCACACGCTCCGCAAGGAGGTGCCGGAGGAGATCGAATTGGTGGTGGCGATGGCGATGCAGAAGGACCCGGAGAAGCGCTGCAAGACGGGCCTCGACTTCGCCGCCGAGCTCACCCGCGTGCACCAGCGGCTGCGCGAGGCCAACTCGCGCATCGACCGCCAGGAACAGTTCGGCGTACTGCGGCGCCTGAAGTTCTTCCACGAGTTCTCGCACGGGGAGATCTGGGAAGTGCTGCGCGCCAGCAACTGGCAGGATTACGCCGCCGGGGAGGAGATCGTCAAGGAAGGCGAGATGGACGATCGCTTCTACATCCTGGTGAGCGGTGGCTGTTACGTCGAGCGTCACGGCCAGCGCATCGGTGCGCTCGACACCGGCGACTGCTTCGGCGAGGCGAGCTACGTGCCGGGCGCCAAGCGCACGGCCACCATCCGCGCCGCCGGCGCGGTGACCGTGCTGAAGGTGAGCTCGACGCTCCTCGAGCAGGTTTCGGCCTCCTGCCAGCTGCGCTTCAACCGCGTCTTCCTCAGCACGCTGATCGCGCGTCTGCAGAGCGCGGAAGCGCGCCCGATCACGCCCGCCTAGACTCCACACCCGGGGCAACCGCAAGTCGCGGTGCGGGTCGGCTTGGCCGTGCCAGGCCCGGAGAGCCTGCCGCTCACGGCGAGCGCGATTTCGCGGGGTGGATTAACCTCTCGCTCCGTGCACGTACTGCTCATCGAAGACGACATCGAGGCGGCCGGCCTCCTCATGCGCGGGCTGGGGGAGAGCGGCTACACGGTCGATCACGCCGCCGACGGCCGCGAAGGCCTGGCGCGCGCCCTGCAGGGGCAGTTCGACCTCATTGTCACCGATCGCATGCTGCCGCACCTCGATGGGCTCACGATCATCGAGCGGCTGCGCGCGCGCGGCAGCGGCACGCCGGTGCTGGTGCTGTCGGCGCTCGGCAGCGTCGATGACCGCATCCGCGGGCTCAGGGCCGGCGGTGATGACTACCTCACCAAGCCGTTCGCGTTCGCGGAGCTGCTGGCACGCATCGAGGCGCTGCTGCGGCGGCGCACGGGCGCACCGCACACCACGCGTCTCAAGGTCGAGGACCTCGAGTTCGACCTGCTCGAGCGCCGCGTGAGCCGCGCCGGGCGCGAGCTCGATCTCACGGCACGGGAGATGAAGCTGCTCGAGTTCCTCATGCGCCGTGCCGGCCAGGTGGTGACACGCACCATGCTGCTGGAAGGTGTGTGGGACCTGCACTTCGACCCGCAGAGCAACCTCATCGACGTGCACATCAGCCGGCTGCGCCAGGCGATCGACCGCGGCAGCGAACATCCCCTCATCCACACCGTGCGCGGCTCGGGTTACGTGCTGCGCAGCGACAGCTGAAGACCCGTGCGGCTGCCCGACCCCCTCAATACCACCGCCTTTCGCCTCTCGGTCGGCTACACGCTGCTGGTGATGCTCGCGGTCGGCGTGACGCTCGGCAGCGTCTACCTGCTCACCGAAAGGCTGATCACCGACGAGGTGGACCTCATCATCGACACCGAGCTCAAGAGCCTCGAGGAAAAATTCGCCCGCAGCGGCTTGCCGGGCGTCAAGGACGAGATCAACCTGCGCATCCCCAGCTGGGGGCGTATCGGCGCCGTCTACATGCTGGCGGACGCGAACTTCGAGCCCCTCTCCGGCAACGTCGATTATTGGCCCTTCGACGGCATGCCCACCGAGACCTGGCCGGAGTTCGACATCGCCACCATCGAGCCGGGACGGCGCGCGGTGCACCCGGTGCGCGCCGCGGTGCGCACGCTCCCGGACGGGAATCTGCTGTTGGTGGGTACGGACATCTCGCAGGGGCGCCGCTTCGCCGAGAAATTCCGCCTGGCGACGCTCGCCGGCATCGGGCTTTCGACCCTCGCGGCAGCGCTCGCCGGCTTCTGGTTCAGCTACCGCCTGGCGCGGCGCGTGGGTGAAGTGACCCGTACCTGCCAGCGCATCATGGCAGGGGAGGCGGGGCGGCGGCTGCCGGTGGCCGGCGCGAACGACGAGTTCGATGCGCTCGCCGTCTCGGTCAACCGCGTGCTCGATCGACTCGAGGAGCAGGCCGGCACGTTGCGCGCGACCTTCGACAGCACCGCGCACGACCTGCGCGCACCGCTGCAGCGGCTGCGGGCGCGCATGGACGCACTGCTGCTGCGCTCACCCCCGCTCGAGCCGGCGACGCACGACTCCATCGAAGCCGCGCTGCGCGAGGTCGACCACCTGCAACGCACGCTCGCGACGCTGCTGCAGATCGCACTTGCCGAGTCCGGCACGCCGCTCGCATCGCCCGCCGCGGTGGATGTCGGCGAGCTCGCGGCGGAGCTCGTCGAGCTGTTCGAGCCGGTGGCCGGAGCACAGGGACTCACGCTGGATTGCCATCGGGAGACCGCGGCGATCGTCCAGGGCAACCGTCAGCTGCTCGCGCAGCTGCTCACCAACCTGATCGAGAACGGGCTGAAGTACGTGCCCGCGGGCGGGCGCATCGAGGTCGCGGTGCGGAAGCTCGCCGACCGCGTGAGTCTCGAGGTGAGCGACAACGGGCCCGGCATTGCCGCCGAGGACCGCTCGCGCGCCGGCCAGCCGTTCGTGCGCTTTGGCAGCGGCGCGAAGCCGGAAGGGAGCGGCCTCGGGCTGTCGCTCGCGGCTGCGATCGCACGGCTGCACCGCGGGCGGCTCGCGCTCCAGAGCAACGAGCCGGGGCTCAGGGTCGTGGTGGAGCTGCCGGCGTAGTGCGGGATCCGGAGTGTTCGCTAAGAGCGCGTAGCGCCGCGCTCAGGAGCTCTTGCCCGGGCTCTTGTCGGCACTCTTGCCGGTGCTCCTGCCGGAGGTCTTGCCGGCGTGGCAATCCTTGACGAACTGCGAGCGCGCATCGCCCGTGAGCTGCTTGGCATCCGCCTGCTTGTTGCAGACCTTGAGCGAGGGATGTTTCACCGGCGTGGCCGTCGGCGCAGCCGGCTGATCGGCGGCGGCGGCGATGCCGCAACCGACGATGGCGATGGCGGCGAGTACGGTGACCCTTTGCATGCCCGCTCTCCTGGGTGGGTGACGCTGGTGAGAAGTTAGAGTGCCGCAGCCGCCGGGACGGCGGTATTAAGAAATCTTCATGCGCGGTGGCTGGCTCGCCGCCGTGGGCCGGACCTTACGCGTCCTTGTCGCCCTCGATGCGGGCGTAGGCCGAGTGGTTGTGGATGGACTCGAAGTTCTCCGCTTCCACCACGTAGGCGGCGACGCGGTCGTCGCGATTGAGGCGCGTGGCGACATCACGCACCAGGTCCTCGACGAACTTGGGATTGTCGTAGGCGCGCTCGGTCACGTACTTCTCGTCGGTGCGCTTGAGAATGCCGTACAGCTCGCAGGACGCTTCGCTCTCGGCGACCTCGATGAGCTCCTCGATCCACATGTGACTGCGTAACCGCGCCGCGATGGTCACCTGCGAGCGCTGATTGTGGGCGCCGTAGTCCGAGATCCTCTTCGAGCACGGGCAGAGGCTCGTCACCGGCACCGCCACGCGCAGCCACATCTCGGTGTGACCGTGGCGCAGCTCACCGATCAGCGAGGCGCGGTAGTCCATCAGGCTCTCAACCCCGGAGACCGGCGCACGCTTCATGACGAAGAAGGGGAAGCTCATCTCGATGTGCCCGGTGTCGGCCTCGAGCCGTGCGGTCATCGTGCGCAGCATGCTGTCGAAGGACTCGACCGAGATCTCGCGCTCGGCGTGCAGGATCTCCACGAAACGCGACATGTGCGTGCCCTTGAAGTCGTGCGGCAAGCTCACGTACATGTTGAAACTGGCGATGGTGTGCTGTTCGCCCGCCGAGCGGTCCTTGACCCGCACCGGGTGGCGGATGTCCTTGATGCCGACGCGGTTGATGGGCAACCGGCGCGTGTCGGCGTGCGCCTGCACATCCTCCACTTCGGAGACGCTGGCGCGGGCCATCTTGGCGATGCCGCCGGGCGGGTTCATGGCGATGAATCTACAGGAAACGCCGGGACGGCGCTGCGCTCAGGCCCCGCCGGCGGAGCGCATGCGTTCCCGCGACTGCAGCAGCCACCAGCGCTCGATGCTCGCCCGCAGACCCGCCGCATCGAGACCGGCGGCCGCGAGGCACCCCTCGCGCGAGCCGTGCGCGATGAAGCGGTCGGGGATACCCACCTGCAGGAGCGGCAGCGACACCCCCTCGGCGGCGAGCAGCTCCACGACTGCCGAGCCGGCGCCACCCAGCACCGCATTCTCCTCGATGGTGACCAGCGCCCGATGGCGTGCGGCGAGCGCGAGGATCAGCTCCTCGTCGAGTGGCTTGATGAAGCGCATGTTGGCGAGGGTCGCGTCGAACGCCTCGGCGATCGCTGCCGCCGGGGCCACCAGCGCGCCGAACGCCAGCAGCGCCAGCCCGCTCTTGCCCTCGCGCCGCAGCTGCGCCTTGCCGAGCGGCAGCGCCGTCATTTCCTTCACCACCGGCACACCCGGGCCGCTGCCGCGCGGATAACGCACGAGGGCCGGGCCGTCGAGGGTGCTCGCGGTGTACAACATCTGCCGGCACTCGTTCTCATCCGCCGGCGCCATGATCACGGTGTTGGGAATGCAGCGCGCGAACGACAGGTCGTAGCTGCCCTGGTGGGTCGCACCATCGCTGCCGACCAGGCCGGCGCGATCGACGGCGAACACGACCGGCAGATTCTGCAGCGCCACATCGTGGATGAACTGATCGTAGGCACGCTGCAGGAAGGTGGAGTAGATGGCGACCACGGGCTTCAGCCCCTGCGTCGCAAGCCCCGCGGCGAAGGTCACCGCGTGCTGCTCGGCAATGGCCACATCGAAGTAGCGCTCCGGGAAGCGCCGCGAGAACTCCACCAGCCCAGAGCCCTCGCGCATGGCGGGCGTGATGCCGATGATGCGCGGGTCGCGTTCCGCCATGTCGCACAGCCACTGACCGAAGATCTGCGAGTAGGTCGGGCCGGTGCTCTTTTCCTTGAAGATCGTACCGCTCACGGGATCGAACGGGCCGGGACCGTGCCATTTGATCGGGTCGGCTTCCGCCGGCGCGTAGCCCTTGCCCTTGCGCGTCACGACGTGCAGGAACTGGGGTCCGCGCAGCTTGCGGATATTGCGCAGCGTACGGACCAGTGCCTTCACGTCATGCCCGTCCATGGGGCCGATGTAGTTGAAGCCCATCTCCTCGAACAGCGTGCCGGGCAGCACCATGCCCTTGAGATGCTCCTCCGAGCGGCGCGCGAGCTCCCACACCGCCGGCATCGGGCGCAGCACCTTCTTGCCGCCCTCGCGCAGGTGCGCGTAGACGCGACCCGAGAGCGCGCGGGCGAACTGGTTCGAGAGCGCGCCGACGTTCTCCGAGATCGACATGTCGTTGTCGTTGAGGATCACCAGCAGGTCCGCTGGCAGGGCGCCGGCGTGATTGAGCGCCTCGAATGCCAGGCCCGCGGTCATCGCGCCGTCGCCGATGATCGCGACCACGCGGCGATCCTCACCGGCGCGCGCCGCCGCCACCGCCATGCCGAGCGCGGCCGAGATCGAGGTGCTCGAATGCCCGACGCCGAAGGTGTCGTACTCGCTCTCCCCGCGCGTCGGGAACGGCGCGAGCCCGCCGTCCTGCTTGATCGTGTGCAGCCGGTCGCGCCGACCGGTGAGCACCTTGTGTGGGTACGCCTGATGACCGACATCCCACACCAGCAGGTCCCGCGGGGTCTCGTACACGTGGTGCAGCGCAATGGTGAGCTCGACCGTTCCGAGGCCGGCCGCGAAGTGTCCGCCGCGGGTGCTGACGGTCTGAATGAGGAACTCGCGCAGCTCACGCGCCAGCGCGGGCAGCCTGTTCACCGGGAGGCGGCGCAGGTCGGCCGGCGCCACGATTCCATCGAGCAGCGGGTACTTGTCGGGAGGATTGTTCATCGTTGTTAGTCTACACGGGCAGCTGTGCCGGGGCTTGTACGGGACGCGCGGTGCCGGCACCGCGCCCGGGCCGCCGCTCAGCTCACGCGAGCGACGACGAAGTTGGCGAGCTGTGACAGTGCGGCAGCGCGGCTGCCGAGCGGCGCCAGGGCGGCGATGGCGTCATCGCGGAGTTCCCGCGCCCGCACTCGCGCGGACTCGAGCCCGACAGTGCTCGGGTAGGTCGGCTTGGCGTGTGCGGCATCGGCGCCGGTCGACTTGCCGAGCACGGTTGGGTCACCTTCGACATCGAGAATGTCGTCCTGGATCTGAAAGGCAAGCCCGATGTGCGCGCCGAAACACTCGAGGGCGGCCATCCTCGGGCCATCGCTCACCCCGGCCGCGAGCGCGCCGAGCAGCACGCTCCCCTGGATGAGGGCCCCGGTCTTGCGGCGATGCATCTCCTCGATCGCAGCCACCGACAGCGTCTGGCCCACCGCTGCGAGATCCACCGCCTGGCCGCCCGCCATGCCGCTGGTGCCGGTCGCGCGCGCCAACACACGGATCATCTCGAGCCGCTGCGCGGCGCTGTTGCCGGCCATCGGATCATTCGCCAACACCGCAAAAGCCAGCGCCTGCAGCGCATCGCCGACCAGGATCGCCGTCGCTTCGTCGTAGGCGCGATGGCAGGTGGGGCGCCCGCGCCGCAGATCGTCGTCGTCCATGGCGGGAAGGTCATCGTGCACGAGACTGTAGACGTGTATCAGCTCGACGGCGGCGGCGGCGGAATCGAGCTGCTCGAGTGGTGCGCCGAGAGCTTCGCCAGTCAGATACACGAGGGTCGGTCGCAGACGCTTGCCGGCGCCGAGCACGCTGTAGCGCATGGCCTCGCGCAGGCGCGCCGTTCCCGGATCAGGCAGGGCGAGTGCACGCTCGAGCACGCGCTCGATGCGAGCCCGACACTCCGCAACGCGCGCCGCGAAGGCCGCTGCGTCCGCGGAATCGCCACTGCGCGGCGTGCCGGTCACTCCCGGTCCACGATCCCGGCGGCGCTATCGTCGCCGGGTCCCTCGAACGGTTGCACGTGGGGCTCCCCGCTGCGCTTCAGGAGGATCTCGACCTTCTGCTGCGCCGCCTGGAGGCACGCCTGGCAGTGCCGGGTGAGCGCCACGCCCCGCTCGAACGTCCGCAGCGCCTCATCGAGCGGCACGTCGCCCCGCTCGAGCCGCGCCACCAGGCCCTCGAGCTCCGCCAGCGCTTTCTCAAAATCAATCGGTTTGGTATCGCCTGACACGAAGCACCTGGCGCGACGGCTATGCGCGGGGCCGGCAACGTTACACACCCGCCCCCGCGGGGGTCAACGCGCAGACCCGGCGGCGCCTCAGGGGTTGCGCACCCGGCAGCGGGGGGATAGAGTCCGGCCCCTGCATTAGACCCAGTCTAAGTGAGGAGCGTCCATGAATCTGAAAGGCACCAAGACGGAGAAGAATCTCAAAGATGCGTTTGCGGGTGAGTCGCAGGCGAACCGCCGCTATCTGTACTTCGCCCAGAAGGCGGACGTCGAAGGCTTCAACGACGTGTCCGCGGTGTTCCGCTCGACTGCCGAAGGCGAGACCGGACACGCGCACGGTCACCTCGAGTACCTCGAGGCGGTCGGCGACCCGGCGACCGGCCTGCCGATCGGCGAGACGCGCCTCAACCTCAAGGCGGCGATTGCCGGTGAGACTCACGAGTACACCGACATGTATCCGGGCATGGCGAAGGCTGCCCGCGAAGAGGGGTTCGGCGAAATCGCCGACTGGTTCGAGACGCTCGCCAAGGCCGAACGTTCCCACGCCAATCGATTCCAGAAGGCCCTGGACGCGATTTGAGGCGCTTTCCGGGTGGATGATCTCGTGAGCGGCCACGCGCCCGCGACGTTCGCCGTCGCGGGCGCTGTGCGCGCAGGCGCTGCAGGCGGCTCGCATGCGGCCGCGACGCTCCGCTGAGCGGTTGAGGCCCGGATGAGCTCCCCGCGTGCATCCGCCGGCGGGGGTGCCGGCGAAGGAAGCCTCGAGGCTCCCACCCGACACGCGCTCGACTGGCGCAGCGAATCCTTCTACGACGCCGACGCGCTCGCCCGGGAGCTCGAGCGGGTATTCGACATCTGTCACGGCTGCCGCCGCTGCTTCAGCCTCTGCAACGCATTTCCGACGCTCTTCGATGCGGTCGACGCAACGGACGCCGGGGAAGTCGCCGCGCTCGACCGCAAGGTCTTCTGGGAGGTCGTCGATAACTGCTACCTGTGCGACATGTGCTTCATGACGAAGTGCCCGTACGTGCCGCCGCACCCGTGGAACGTCGACTTCCCGCACCTGATGCTGCGCGCCAAGGCCGCGCGCGTGAGGAGCGGGGGCCTCGGCTGGCGCGAGCGGCTGCTCGCCGCGACCGATACGGTGGGAGCCCTTGCGGGCATCCCCGTGGTAGTCGAAGCCGTCAACGCCTTCAATGCCTCGAGCGCCGGGCGTGGCGTGCTCGAGAAGGTTCTCGGCGTCGATCGCCGCGCTACTCTTCCGGTTTATCACGCGCGCAGCGCGCGCCGGCGCCTCGCCGCGCTCGGCACCGTGCGCGATGCGATTGCCGGGGAGGCGACGCGCGCCGACAGCAGCACCGAGATACGCCCGGAAGCGACCGCTGCGGCCGCGGCGAGCGCAGTCCCGGCGCGCACCGGCACGGCGACGAGCGGCAAGGTCGCGGTGTTCACCACCTGCTACGGCAATCGCAACGAGCCCGAGCTCGCCGAAGACCTGGTGGCGGTGCTCGAGCACAACGGCATCGAGGTCGCGCTGCTCGACGCGGAGCGCTGTTGTGGTATGCCACGACTCGAGCTCGGTGATCTCGAGGGGGTCGCACGGCTCAAGGAGCGCAACATCCCGGAGCTGCTCGCGGCGGTCGAAGCCGGCTACGACGTGCTCGCGCCCATTCCCTCGTGCGTGCTCATGTTCAAGCAGGAGCTGCCGCTCATGTTCCCGGACGATGCGCAGGTGCAGCGCGTCGCGGCGCGTCTGTTCGATCCGTTCGAGTACCTGATGCTGCGTCACGCGACGGGCCGCCTGCGCACGGACTTCAAGGTGCCGCTCGGCAAGGTGAGCTACCACGTGCCCTGTCACCTGCGCGTACAGAACCTCGGATTGAAGACGCGCGATCTCTTGAGACTCATCCCCGGCAGCAGCATCGAGACCATCGAGCGCTGCTCGGGTCACAACGGCACCTACGGGTTGAAGGCACGCTTTCGCGACGCCTCGGTCCGCATCGGTCGCCCCGTGGTGCAGCGGGTGGAGAGCGCTGCCGCCGATCACTACGCGAGCGATTGCCCGATGGCCGGACACCAGATCGAGGCCGGCCTCGCCAGGCCACGCGCCCCGGAGCATCCACTGCGGCTGCTGCGCATCGCTTACGGGCTGTGAGCGCCGGCGACCCGCAGCGAGGAGGCCAGCCGTGAACCCACTCTCTGCTGTTGATCTCATGCCGCTCGAGCAGTACGCGCGCGAGCGGGCGGCGTTTCGCGCGCGCGTGCTGCAGCACAAGGCCGAGCGGCAGCTGGCCGTCGGGCCGAATGCCACCTGGGCCTTCGAGGACCGGCTCACCGTGCAGTACCAGGTACAGGAGATGCTGCGTGCCGAGCGCATCTTCGAGCCCGAGGGCATCGCCGAGGAGCTCGCTGCCTACAACCCGCTGATCCCCGATGGCAGCAACTGGAAAGTGACGCTGCTGCTGGAGTTCGAGGCCGCCGAGCGACCGCAGGCGCTCGCGCAGCTTAAGGGCGTCGAGGATCGCTGCTGGGTGCAGGTCACCGGTCACGAGCGCGTGTTCGCGATCGCCGACGAGGATCTCGAGCGCGAGAACGCGGAGAAGACTTCCGCGGTTCATTTCCTGCGCTTCGAGCTCGACGCCGCGATGATCGCGAGCCTGCGCAGCGGCACAGCGATCGGCATCGGGACCGATCACGAGCACTACCGGCACACGGTGGCACCGGTACCCGCGGCGGTACAGCGCTCGCTCGTCGGCGACCTCGGCTAGCGGCACGCGGCGCCACACCCTGCTAAGATCCGCGCCGCGCGTGCGGCGCCCGGCGCCGCTGCGCAGGCACGCGCCCGCAGCGGGCGCAGTGTTCTCGCGCCTCTCGAGGCCGGCACCACGGAGACCCAGCGCACGGGATGAGTCAGTCGTACACCGCATCCGACATCGAGGTCCTCTCCGGCCTCGAGCCCGTCCGTCGCCGGCCGGGTATGTATACCCACACGCAGCGGCCCAATCACCTCGCGCACGAGGTCATCGACAACAGCGTCGATGAGGCGATCGCCGGCTACTGCAAGCAGATCGACGTCGTGCTCTATAAGGACGGCTCGCTCGAGGTGGCCGATGACGGCCGCGGCATGCCCGTCGACATCCATCCGAAGGAGAAGGTGAGCGGCGCCGAGCTCATTCTCACGCGCCTGCACGCCGGCGGGAAGTTCTCCGACAAGACCTACAAATTCTCCGGTGGCCTGCACGGGGTCGGCGTGTCGGTGGTGAACGCTCTCTCGAAGCATCTCGAGTGCTGGATCAAGCGCGGCGGCAAGGAATACAACATCAGCTTCAAGGACGGCAAGATCGCCTCCAAGCTGGAAGAGATCGGCACGGTCGGCCAGCGCAACACCGGCACCACCATTCGTTTCTGGCCGGACCCGAAGTTCTTCGACTCCGACAAATTCTCGGTACCGCAGCTGAAGCACACGCTCAAAGCCAAAGCGGTGCTGTGCCCCGGACTGCGCGTCACTTTCAGGAACGAAGCGAGCGGCGAAAAGGACGAGTGGTTCTACACCGGTGACCTCGGCGCCTACCTGGTCGAGGAGCTCGAGAAGCACGAGCGCATTCCCGCCGAGCCGATCACCGGCACGCGTGCCGGCGATGACGATGCGGTCGGCTACGCACTCTGCTGGGCCCCGGATGCGGAGACCTCGATCGGCGAGAGCTACGTCAATCTCATTCCCACCCCCGAGGGCGGCACGCACGTGAACGGCCTGCGCGCCGGGGTGGCGCAAGCGGTGCGCGAATTCTGCGAGTTCCGCAATCTCGTGCCGCGCGGCGTCAAGCTCACCCCCGAGGACGTCTGGGACAAGGCGAGCTACGTGCTGTCGGTGAAGATCCATGAGCCGCAGTTCGCCGGGCAGATGAAGGAGCGACTCGGCTCGCGCGATGCCGCACCGCTGGTCGAAGGTTTCGTGCGCGACTCGATGGCCCTGTGGCTCAACCGCCACCCGGACGCCGGCGAGCGCATCGCGCAGTTTGCGATCGCCAACGCGCAGGAGCGCGCCCGCGCCGCGCAGCGCGTGGTACGCAAGCGCATTGCCGGGGGACCGGCGCTGCCCGGCAAGCTCGCCGACTGCGTGAGCCAGGAGCCGAAGCGCTGCGAGCTGTTCCTGGTCGAGGGTGACTCCGCGGGCGGCTCCGCCAAGCAGGCGCGCGACAAGGACTTCCAGGCCATCATGCCGCTGCGTGGCAAGATCCTGAATACCTGGGAGCTCGACCCGGGCCAGATCGCCTCCAGCGAAGAGGTGCACAACATCAGCGTCGCACTCGGCGTCGAGCCGGGCTCGACCGATCTTTCGCAGCTGCGCTATCACAAGGTCTGCATCCTCGCCGACGCCGACTCCGACGGTCAGCACATCGCGACACTGCTGTGCGCACTTTTCCTGCGGCACTTCCGGCCGCTGGTGACGCACGGCCACGTGCACGTGGCGATGCCGCCGCTGTATCGCATCGATGCTGGCAGGCAGGTGTTGTACGCACTCGATGACGCCGAGCGCGATCAGCTGCTGAAGAAAATCGAGAAGGAGAGTCCGCGCACCAAGCC
>DASQRV010000444.1:0-3627 GCA_035642735.1 Steroidobacteraceae bacterium | reverse complement strand
GCATAGTCGCTGCCGGGGCGGATCTGGCCGACATCGAACTTCTTGACCTCCGCCAGCGTCAGTTTCACGTAGGGGATACCGGCGCTGATGTACTTGCCGTCCGGGCCACGGGCGAGATCCGGATTGAGCCCGCGCTCGTGCGACACGACGACGATGCCGTCTTTGGTGACGCCCATGTCGAGCTCGAGCGTGTCCACTCCCATCGACAGGGCGTTGGCGAAGGAGGTGAGGGTGTTCTCCGGCCTCAGCGCGCGTCCACCGCGGTGCGCCTCGAGGTCGAACGGGCCGAGCCGCGCAGCGTGCCCGGAGACGGTCGGATCGGCGTGGGCGCTCGAGATGAGGAGGCTCAAGACGAGCCACGCCGAATTGACAGCGGATCGATGCACTCTTGCGTCTCCTGGGATCGGGGCCGCTCTTATCGCACAAAGCGCCACGTGGCGTCACGTGGGACGGCAGGGCAGTGGTACGATGACCGCGCTGACCCGATCCGCAAATGAGCTTCACCAACCATCCGGACTTTGCCAAAGCGCTCGCACTCGCCGGGCAACTGGCCGATGTGGCGCGACGCATCGTCCTCGAGCACTTCCGCGCGCCGATTGCCGTCGAGCACAAGACCGACGACACCCCGGTAACGGTCGCGGACCGCGATATCGAGACTCAGATGCGGCGCATGATTCGCGCTGCCTTCCCCGGGCACGCGGTGCGCGGCGAGGAATTCGCAGCCGAAGGGAGCGGCGAGTTCACGTGGGTGCTCGACCCGATCGATGGCACGAAGAGCTTCATCAGCGGCTATCCACTGTTCGGCTCGTTGATTGCGCTCCAGCAGGGCGACCGGCCGGTACTCGGCGTGATCGAGGCGCCGGTGGTGGCTGAGCGCTGGGTCGGCGCCGATGGGCGTGCAACGCTTTTCAACGGCAAGCCCGCGCGGGCCCGCGACTGCCGCGCGCTCGCGGAGGCGATACTCTGTACCACCACCCCGGAAACCTTCGAGGGGTCGGACTGGTCGCGCTTTGAAGCGCTCAGCGCGCGCACCGCGCTGCGCCGCTTTGGCGGCGACTGTTATCTGTATGGCATGCTTGCCAGCGGCTACTGTGATCTCGTTGTCGAGGCGAAACTGAAACCACACGACTTCATGGCGGTCATCCCGATCGTGACCGGTGCCGGCGGCAGGATCAGCGACTGGCGCGGCGAACCGCTCAGCGCGGCTTCCGACGGCCGCGTGGTGGCGGCCTGCACCGAGGCGTTGTGGCGGCAGGCGCTCGATATATTGAGATGAGCCGATCGGGTACCGGGCGCTATGCGCTCGACGGTTGTGTCGGCGCGGCCGTACGGGCATTCAGCACGTAGAGGTAGCCGGCGCCCAGCGCCGCCAGTGCGCTCACCGCTGCCAATGCGACGAATACACCGCCCCAGCCGAAGGCGACCGCGAGTCTCGCCATGACGGTGCCGGCGAGCACGCCGCCGAGGTAGCCGGTGCCATCGACGAGCCCCGAGGCAACTGCGCCCGCCTGCTTACCGCCAAAATCCAAGGCGAAGGCGCCCGGCAGGAAGGCGTAAGGCCCGAGCAGACAGAACGCGACGACGCCGATCATCGCCACCGGCAGCACGGTCCCGGACGATGCCGGCCGGAGCCCCGTGAGGATCAGCAGCGCGGCGGCGGTCGCCGCCAGGCCCAGCGCCAGGAGCAGCGCGCGGTAGTTGCGACCGAGGCGATCGCTCGCCCACCCGGCAAGGAGCACCGAGATCGCTCCAACGCCCGGGAAAATCGCCGACAGTGCGGCAGCGCGGCTCACCCCGTAACCGAGGAAATCGCGCAGGTACACCGGTGTCCAGGTGTTGAAGGTCTCGCGCACCATCGTCGTGGCGAAACCGAGCAGACACACCATCAGGAACGGACGAGAGCGGAGCAGCGGCAGCACGAGCGTCAGGAAGCTCTTCGGGGCATGCGCCGCGGCAAACACGTTGCCGGGATTCGCCAGCGCCTCCGGGTGGCCCTCATCGGCGCGCGACTCGCGCAGGAAGAGCAGGTTGGCGAGGAACATGCACCCCGCCACGCCCGCGCCGAACAGGAACAGCCCTCGCCAGCTCACGCCGAAGTGGAGCAGCAGTCCCATGCTCTCGCGCGCGGCGGCGTCACCGACGAGGTAGCTGCAGGTGAGAATGGCGGCGATCGTGCCGTAGCGGGAATAGTTGAACCACTTCGAGGAGACCTTGACGAGCGCCGACCAGCCGATCGACTGCGTCAGTCGATTGCCGACCCAGGCGAAAGTGAACAGCGGCAACGTCGAGCCGGAGGCGAACAGCAGCGTGAAGAGGGTTGCTCCGCCGGTCGCGATGAGCAGATTGCGTTTCCCGCCCCAGTAGTCCCCGAGGCTGGTGAGGAACCATTTGCCCATCGCGTAGGCAAACACGCCGAGCGAGGCCATGGAGCCGATGCTGACGATGGCGTCGGCGTGACTCACACCGCGCCGACCGAGCTCATCGACCAGCAGAGGCGTCGCTACCGAGAGGTTCGAGCGGCAGAAGTAACAGGAGGCGTAGCCGAGGAACAGCAGCAGCAGGGTGCGGCATTGCGCGATGCGCAGCGCGCGCAGGCCGGGCGCGGCGCCCGCCGCGAGCGGCGCTACGGAAGCCACGGCAGCGAGTAAGTCTTGGTGTTGGTGAAGCTCCTGATGGCCTCCTGGACGCCTTCCTTGTAGCCGAGCCCCGAGTCCTTGATGCCGCCGAACGGCGTCAGCTCCAGACGATAGCCGGGCACCTCGCGCACGTTGACGCTGCCGACGTTGAGCTCCGCAACGAAGCGGGTGATGTAGTCGAGGCGGTTGGTGCACACCGCGGAGGAGAGACCGTAGGCGGTGGAATTGGCGATGCGGATCGCCTCATCGATCGTGCGGAACGTCATGACCGGCGAGACCGGTCCGAAGGTTTCCTGCTTGACGAGCGGCATGTCCGGCTGCACCCGGTCGAGCAGTGTCGGCGAGTAGAGCGCGCCGGCGCGGATGTTGCCGTACAGCAGCCGCGCACCGTGCGCGACCGCATCGTTCACCCGTTCCTCGAACGAGCGCGCCGCCGCCTCGTCGATCACCGTGCCCATATCGGTCGCGGGGTCCATCGGATCGCCGTACTTGACGGCGCGGGTCTTCGCGAGCAGCAGCTCGATGAAGCGCGCCGCGACCGACTCCTGGACCAGCATGCGCTTGATGGCGGTGCAGCGCTGGCCGGAGTTCTTGTAGGAGCCGAGCGCGGCGAGCGTGGCCGCCTCCTCGATATCCGCATCCTCCATCACGATGATCGGATCGTTGCCCCCGAGCTCGAGCACCTGGCGCTTGTAGACGGCCTTGGCGGCGATGTACTTGCCGACCGCGACGCCGCCGGTGAAGGTGATCAGGTCGATGTCCGGGTGTGTCAGCAGCTCATCGGCGATCTCGCGCGGCTCGCCGGTGAGCACGGCGAACATCTCCGGCGGCAGTCCCGCCTCGTAGAGGATGTCCGCCAGCAGCAGCGCACTCAGCGGGGTCTTCTCCGAGGGCTTCAGCACCATGCGGTTGTTGCTGGCGATGCTCGGCGCCACCTTGTGCGCCACCTGGTTGAGTGGATGGTTGAAGGGGGTGATCGCGCAGATCAACC
>DASQRV010000443.1:0-9427 GCA_035642735.1 Steroidobacteraceae bacterium | reverse complement strand
AAGGCGCCCATCTGCGTCGCCTGCACGGCATCGGGGATGGTGCCGTGCGCGGTGAGGATGATGACCTTCAGGCCCGGCCAGCGGTTCTGCAGCTCTTTCAGCAGTCCGATGCCGTCCATCTGGTCCATGCGCAGGTCCGTGATCACCAGATCGGGGCGGAAGCGGCTCGAGGCGGCGAGTGCCTGCGCGGCGCTCTCGACCGCCTCGACGTCGTAGCTCTCGGCGCGCAGCCGAATGGTGAGCAGCCGCAGCAGCCCGGGATCGTCATCGACTATGAGAATGCGTGCCTTGCGTTTGCCGGTCTGGTTCAAGATGGAATCCTTGTTAATCACGGTTACCGTCCCGAGTTGCCGGGTTTGCGCTCATTCAGCGAACGCTCGATGTTGGCGATGGCGTCGAGCTTGGCGCGCGCCTCCTCGAGCTCCTTGCGCAGCCGTGCGTTCTCGTCCACCTCGGTCTGCAGACGGTGATTGGCGCTCGCCACGTGCTCGCGGTCGGCACGCACCGCCTCAGCCTGCAGCCTGAGGTTTTCCGCCGCGAGCGTCAAATGGTCGTCAATTTGCGAAAGCTGCAGGAAAGTCAGTGCCCGCTCCCCCGGCAGCAGCGTTTCCGGATTCGCCATGAGCTCGCGCAGCAGCCCCTGGGCGCGGGTGAGGTTGGTAGCCGGATGCCCCGGCGTGCCGAGGATGAGGGCAAGCTTCAGGGTGTGGCTCGGCGTCGGTGCGCTGTCGTAATCGTGCTGCGCCGCCGCCACGATCTCCGCCTGCTGGGAGGGCGGCCCCTGGACCAGCTTCTGCAGCAGCAACAGGTACTCATTGAGCACGGCGGAGGCGGTCGCCGTGGGGCTCACTACCGGCGGCGGAGTCGGGGGCCGCTCGTTGGACATAAGGCTGGCGCAGCCGCTGAGCACGAGCGTCCCGAGAAGCGCTGCGGCGCCGGCGCCGCACGCGCCGCACCGCCGGGGCTCGCGGGCCGCACACCCGCGCGGGGCCCGGTAGCTAGGGGGATCAAGCGGCATGGGCATGCGCTTTCGGCTCGACGCGCGGGCGGTCGCCGCTTCCCGCGCGCAGCGGCATCGTGATGCGGAAGTGTGCGCCCGGGAACTGGCCATCGACGATCTGCACGCTACCGCCATGGGCCGCGACGAACTCGAGCACCACCGAGAGCCCGATGCCGGTACCTTTCACCGCCGTGGTACGCGCCGCGCGTCCGGTATAGAAGGCCTCGAATACGTGCTCGCGGTCTTCGGGCGGAATGCCGGGGCCGCTGTCGGCGACATCGAGCACCAGCTGCGCGCCTGCAGCGCGGGCCTGGAGGTGAATAGTGCCCCCCTTCGGCGAGTACTTGACGGCGTTCGAGACCAGATTCTCGAGGATGAGGCGGATCTTGCCGCGGTCGGCGATCAAGGTCAGGTCCTCGACGCGAACATCGAGACGTACGCGCTGCGAGAGCAGCGTCAGCTGCTGGTTCTCGAGCACCTGCTTGACGAGCGGCCGCAGGCGGAACTCCGTGGCCTCGAGGCCGACGCTCGAGGTCTGCCAGGCACTGAAGGACAGGAGGTTCTCGATCATGCGCTGCAGCTTGATGCCGTTTTCGCGCAGGATCGCCGCCACCTCGCGCTGGTTGGAGTCGAGCTCGCCGACCGCCCCGTCCATCAGGAGCTCCGTGCCCTCGCGGATATTGGCGAGCGGCGTTTTCAGCTCGTGGGACATGTGGCGCAGGAAGCGGTTACGCTCGTGCGCCAGATCGAGCAGACGTTGGCGCAGCCACTCCAGCTGCCCGCCGAGCCGCTCCAGGTCGTGCGGACCTGCGACCTCGATCGGATTGGTGAAGCTGCCCTGGCCGAGCTCGCTGATCGCGCGGTCCAGTTGCCGCAACGGGCGGCCGACGCCGACGGTCAGCACGAACACCGCCACGATCGCGAGCGGCAGCAACAGGGCGGCGAGCCACAGCAGTTGTTGGCGGGCCTTGAGGGTACGCTCCCGGAGCGCTGCGACCTCGGCGTCCACCTGTGCGTTGCTCTGCTGCGCGACGCGCTCGACCAGCTCCGAGAGCTGCGCGAAGCTGGCCGAGGGGTCCGCGGCGGAGTTGCTCATGACGCTGGCGCGGATGCTTTCCTGGAGCTGACCGAGCTCCTCGAGGGTGACGCGGGCGTCACCCGTCGCGAGGGTGTGGAGCTGTTCGCGAGTGCTGCTGAGACGCTCATCCTGGGTCCGGTACGCTTCGAGGAGCTTCGGGTCCTTCAGCACCTCGTGCAGCCGCGCGGTGCGCTCGAGGGAGGCGATCTGGCCAAAGAGCGCCTGGCTGGCGCGCGCGCCCGTGACCCCCTGGATGACGATCTTCTGGCCGGTATCGGAGAGATCCCGGATCTGGAGCACGGCGGTCAGGATGGCGGCGAGCAGCGGCACCGCCATCAGCGCCAGCCCGAAGAGCATCAGTCCGCTCAAAGATTTGGGTCGTGCCCACTGCATGCTTCCGCCCATTCTACCGGGGCACCCGGCGGGCCGCGCTCACCATGGCTCGCGCAGCAGCCGTTGCTCCCAGTTCCAGGCAGTGCGCACGATCGTGTCGAGATCGTCCAGGCGCGGCCGCCAGTTGAGCTGCGAGCGTATGCGGTCGGCTCGCGCGATGAGCGTCGGGGGATCGCCGGCGCGGCGCTCGGATTCGCGCACCTTCAGTCTTTTACCGGTGACCCGTTCCACGCTCGCGAGCACCTGCCGCACGCTGTAGCCGTGGCCGTAACCGACGTTGAGCGTGGTCGAGGCGCCACCGCGACGCAGCCAGGCGAGCGCATCGACGTGCGCCGCAGCGAGATCCTCCACGTGAATGTAATCGCGGACTCCGGTGCCATCGGCGGTCGGGTAGTCAGTGCCGAAGATCTCGACTCCGGGGCGCTTGCCGGCGGCCGCCTCGCACGCCACCTTGACGAGGAGCGTCGCGTCGGGCGTTGCCTGTCCGATGCGGCCGCCGGAGTCGGAACCGGCCACATTGAAATAACGCAACACGGCATATTTCAGCGCCGAGGCCTGGGCGACGCTCGCGAGCATCCATTCCGACATCAGCTTAGAGGTGCCGTAGGGGTTGATCGGCGCGGTGGGCGTCTCCTCGGCGGCCACACCCGAGGCCGGAATGCCGTACACCGCGGCTGTGGAGGAGAATATGAAGTAGCGCACGCCGGCCGCCACACAGCACTCGAGCAGCGTACGCGTCGCGCAGGTGTTGTTGCCGTAGTACCTGAGCGGCTCCCTGACCGACTCCGGTACGATAGTGTAGGCGGCGAAATGCATCACCGTGTCGACGCTATGCTCCTTGAGGAGCGCGCTCACGACGGCGCGGTCGCCGACGTTGCCGACCACCAGCGGGGCATCGAGCACCGCCTGGCGGAATCCCCGCGACAGGTCATCGAGCACGACCGCGCGCCCGCCGTGCGCCTGCAGCTGCAGCGCCACGTGGCTGCCGATGTAGCCTGCACCACCGGTGACTAATATGCTCGGCTCCTTCATGGGGCAGCGATGATAAACAAAAGGCGTGGTGCCGAGCTGCGACCTTTTTCCGGGTTGACGCCGGAAGTGGTGCTGGACGGCGCCGCCGCGTTCGGACTTGAGCCCGACGGACGGCTGTTTGCGCTGAACAGCTACGAGAATCGCGTCTATCAGCTCGGGGCGGGTGAGCGGCAGCTGGTCCTGAAGTTCTACCGCCCGGCTCGCTGGAGCGATGCGCAGATCATCGAGGAACACCAATTTACCGCGCAGCTCGCTGCCGCGGAGCTGCCGGTGGCCGCGCCGCTCGTGATCGGGGGCGAATCGCTGCTGCGCTATCGGGATTTCCGCTTTGCGGTCTTTCCATGGATGCATGGCCGGGCGCCCGAGCTCGACGCCCCCGAGGCGCGGCAGCTGCTCGGCCGCAGTATCGGGCGGCTGCACCAGGTCGGCGCCAGGGGGCCATTCAGCGCGCGGCCGCGGATCGGCGTGCAGCGCCTGGGGTGGGAGGCGCGTGCGCAGGTGCTCGCGAGTGAGCTCTTGCCGGAGGCGCTGCGTGAACGCTACTCCTCGGTGAGCGGGGCGCTGCTCGAGCGGGTGACTGCCGCGTTTGCGGCGGCGGCGCCGGTTCACGACATCCGTCTTCACGGCGACTGCCATCTCGGCAATCTGCTGTGGGACGAGCACGGCCCGCTGTTCGTCGATCTCGATGACTGTGCGATGGGGCCGCGCGTGCAGGACCTGTGGATGATGCTCTCGGGATCGCCCGATGAGCAGCAGCGCCAGTGGCAGGAGCTGCTCGAGGGATACCAGCAGTTCGCCGACTTCGACTTTCGCGAAGTGCTGATCATCGAGCCGCTGCGGGCGCTGCGCATGTTGCATCACGCCGGCTGGGTGGTGTCGCGGTGGGCAGATCCCGCTTTCCCGCGCGCCTTCCCCTGGGCCGCCGAGCCGCGCTACTGGGAGGGGTACCTGAACGATCTTCTCGAGCAGCACGCCGCGATCGAGGAGCCGCCGCTTCTGCAGCGCTGAGGGTGCGGCGGACACTGCGAAATGCCGATTGCGCACGTGCACCGTTACGCGAAGTCGCGCTATTGTGCCCGGAGGCGATGCAACTTAATGCGGGTCTTCAGGTGGCGGACACAATGACATGGATTTTCGGCCGAAATCTGGCGTTGTCCGTGGCCGCAGCGGCGCTGCTGGTGGGCTGCGGCTGGGGTTCCTCGGGCGATGCCGCAAAGTCGGCGGCAGCCAAGCCCGTGACCGCCAAGGCTGTCACCGCGGCCGATCAGCTCTCGCGCAATATGGTGAGCGCCGTGGCGGCCAGCAAGCCTTCGACCTTGCCGATCCAGGTGAAATTCGAGCTCCGCGACCGCCCGCAGGTGGGCCAGCCCGTCGAGCTCGATCTGGCAATCGTGCCCATGTCCGCGAGCGTCGACCGAGTGTCGGGCAAGGTTGAGGGAGAAGAGGGGCTGGAGGTCGTCGAAGGTGCGCAGATCGCCCCGACCGATCGCCCCGCGGAGGGCACTCCGATCCGCCAACCGGTCAAAGTCCTGCCCCGGCAGGACGGGATTTTCACCGTCCATGTCGTGGTGACCATAGACGCTGGCGGCCAGACTTCGAGCGAGGCGTACGCCATCCCCCTGATCGCCAGCAGCGGAACGCCGGATCTGCCCGGCAAACCCGCGGGGCCGGCCACCGCGGCGGCCGTTGCCGCAGCGGCACCCGGCCGTGTCGGTGAGCCCGCTCATGCGGGCACGCCCGGGACTGCTGCAGCGCAATAGCATCAGCCGCATGGGTGCCGCCGCCCGCGCGACCCCACGGAACCGCGAGGGGCTTCACGGGGAAGTCCGGGACCGACCCGTATGATCACTCCCGGACTTAATCATCGTCCTTATGTCAAAGCCGCAGACCCTACGGACGCGCCCCGGCACGGGAGAAGCCCCTCCCGGCGCCACCACGACGCTCGTCCGGGCCGACCCGCGGCCGCTGTCTGAGGGAGATCCGGAGCTGCACCCGCAGCTGCGGACGCAGCTGCGCGAGCTGCAGCTGCGGACCGGCAGCGCGCAACCCGACATCGGATTGCTGCTGCGGGTGATCAACGATCACTACCTGGCCATCGACAGCGAGCGGCGCGGGATCGTCGAATCCATGCGCCTCATGGCGGATGAGGCCCGCGCGCTCGCGCTCGAGGCGCGCGAGCAGAGCTCCGAGCACCTGCAGGTCATTCTCGATCACATCAAGGACGTCGTGCTCACGGTGGACGAGGAGGGGGTGATCAGCACCTTCAACCCGACGGGTGAGCGGGTGTTCGGTTACGCCGCGGCTGAGGTCGTCGGACAGCGAATCGACCTCCTGATCCCGAAGCTCGCGGACGATGGCGAGACGATCCCGCAGGCGTTGCAGCGCTTTGCCGCGGCCGCGGGCGACACCGCGCTCGATCTGGGGGCGCGCGAGCTGTGGGCGCGGCGCCAGGGCGGCAACGACTTTCCCGCCGAGATGGCCGTCAGCAAGGCGCCGCTGTCGCGGCGCGAGATGTTCGTGCTGTGCCTGCGCGATGTCACCGAGCGGCGCGAATCCGAGCAGGCGATCCGCGAAAGCGCGGCGCGCTACCGGCTGCTGGTCGACCACGCGCCCGAGGTCATCGTGGTGCTGGATGTCGACTCGGGACGTTTCGTCGACGCGAACGACAACGCCCAGAAGTTCTTCGGACTCGAGCGCGCGTGGCTGCTCGCGGTCGGGCCGCTCGAGCTCAGCCCACCACAACAACCCGACGGTGCGCCGTCCGAGCAGCGCGCCGGTGCCTACATCCAGCAGGCGCTCGATGGCGCGGTACCGGCGTTCGAATGGGCACACTATGACGGCGCCCGGAACGAGGTGATCTGCGAGGTGCGCCTCGTGCGGCTGCCGAGCGGTAACCGCCGGCTGGTGCGCGGCAGCATCGCCGACATCTCCGAGCGCAAGCGCACCGAGCGCATGGCGCTCGCCGAGCGCAAGGTGTTCGAGCAGATCACGCGCAACGCCCCGTTGCCGGAGGTACTCGCCTCGATCACGCGCTTCATCGAGTCAGCGGGCCTCGGCACGGTGTCCTCCGTCAGCGTGCTCGCCGCTGACCGTCAGGGGTTCGCCTACATGGTCGCCCCGCAGCTGCCGGAGGTGCTGCGCACCGCGCTCGAGCAGGCGCGCGTCCACATCCGCAACGGCTCGTGCGCCGCGGCGGTGTATCTCGAGCGCCAGGTACTGGTGGCGGACATCGCCACCGACCCCTTCTGGTCGGAGCCCAGCGAGGCGGGGCTGCGCGCGGGGCTGCGCGCCGCCTGGTCGACGCCCATCAAGGCCGCGGCCGGTCACGTGCTCGGCGCGCTCGGGGTCTATCGCGCCGCCGTGGGGCTGCCCACCGCCGCCGAATCGCAGCTCATGTCGCGGGCGGCGCAACTCGCCGGCATCGCCATCGAGCGACACATCGCGGAGGAGGCGCTGCGCGGCAGCGAGGCGAAGTTCCGCGGTCTGTTCGAGAGCATCGCGGAGGGCGTCTATCAGAGCGGGCGCGACGGCCGGCTGCTGTCGGTGAATCCGGCCTTCATCAAGATGCTCGGTTATTCGAGCGCCGAGGAGCTGTATGCGCTGCCTTCCGCCGCGGCGCTGTACTGGAATCCCGCCGATCGTGCCGAGTTTGTGCGCCGCGTGGACGCGGCCGGGGAGACCCGCGCCGCAGAGTTCCTCATGCGCACCCGTGATGGTCAGCAGCTGGTGGTGCTCGACAACGCGCGCGCGGTACGCGACGCGAGCGGCCGTATCACCGGTTACGACGGCACGATCGCCAACATCACCGAGCGCAAGCGCGCCGAGCAGGCGATCTTCGCGGAGAAGGAGCGCGCCCAGGTAACTCTGCAGTCGATCGGCGACGCGGTGATCAGCACCGACGCCGAGGGACGCATCGAGTACATCAACCCGGTCGCCGAGGGCCTCACCGCCTGGACTCTCGCCGAGGCGCGCGGCCAGCCGATCAGCGCGGTGTTGCGGCTGGTGAATGAGCTGACGCGCGAGCCGATCGAGAACTCGCTCACCGGCGCGCTCGGCCGCTCCGAGCACGGCGGGTCGGCCGACCATGCGGTGCTCATCACGCGCGCGGGCAACGAGGTGGCGATCCAGGAGTCCGCGGCGCCCATCTGCGACCGCGCGGGCCAGGTCATCGGCGCCGTGGTGGTGTTCCACGACGTGACGCGCGAGCGCCGCCTGAAGCGTGCGCTGTCGTGGCAGGCCAGCCACGATGCGCTCACCGGCCTCATCAACCGGCGCGAGTTCGACAATCGCCTGCACGCAGCGCTGCTCTCCGCGCAGCGCGGCGAGGGGTCGTACGCGCTGCTGTATATCGACCTCGACCAGTTCAAGCTCGTCAACGACACCTGCGGGCACCCGGCGGGCGACCGTCTGCTGCGCGATGTCACCGGTCTGTTACAGATACGGGTGCGGTCCTCCGACACCATCGCGCGCCTCGGCGGCGATGAGTTTGGAATTCTGCTCGAGGGCTGCACGCTCGAGCAGGCAACGCGCATCGCCGAGGGCGTGCGCCAGGCGATCCGCGACTTCCGCTTCGTATGGGGTGCGAGCACGCTGTCGGTCGGCGCCAGCATCGGCATCGTGCCGATGTCCGCCGACACCCAGAACGTCGCCAACGTCATGAGCGCGGCGGACATCGCCTGCTATGCCGCCAAGGACGCTGGCCGCAACCGCATTCATGTGTACGAGGCCGACGGCGTTTCACACCGGCACCGCGAAATGCATTGGGTGTCGCGCGTCACGCGCGCTGCCGAGGACAACCGCCTCGAGCTCTACTTCCAGCCGATCGTACCGCTCAATGCCGACGGTGGTCGTCCCTTCCACGAGCTGACGGTGCGGCTGCGCGACGCCGAGGGGTCGCTGGTGCCGCCGAGCGAGTTCATACCGGCCGCGGAGCGCTACAACGTGATGTCGGTCATCGACCGCTGGGTGATGGGACAGGCTATCGCGCTGCTCACCGAGCGGCGCGAGCGCGGCGTGCCGCTGCCGCTCGTGGCGGTCAACCTCTCCGGCACCTCGCTCAATGAGCAGTCGTTCGTCGATTTCGTCCTGCAGAGCGTCGCTGAGCCGGCGATCGCGCGCGCGCTTTGTTTCGAGATCACGGAGACCACTGCCGTCACGAGCCTCGCGAACGCGCGCTACCTGATGAGTGAGCTGAAGGGCCGGGGCTGCCGCTTTGCGCTCGATGACTTCGGCAGCGGCGTGTCCTCGTTCGTGTATCTGAAAACCCTGCCGGTGGACTTCCTGAAGATCGATGGACAGTTCATCAGCCACATCACTCAGGATCCGGTGAACCGCAGCATGGTGGAGGCGATCAGCAAGGTCGGGCGCGCGCTCGGGATCGCCACCGTGGCCGAATGCGTGGAGAGCGCGGCGGTACTCGCCGAGCTCCGGCGCATCGGCGTGGATTTCGCGCAAGGGTTCCACCTCGCCCCGCCGCTGCCGATCGCGCAGCTGCTGCAGTAGCGGGGCCGCCGCAAAATCTTGCGTCTTGCCATTCGCTGCGCGCTCAGCAGACGCGCGCACGCGGTGGACCGTGCCCGGGCGCGTTGCGCCGTGCATGGTGCGCCGGCGGCCGTGTGCTTAGAATGCGCGCTCCTTTGACCTGACCGACTGAAAGCTCGCACGTGCCGCGCACTCCTTCCGTTCCTGCCGTCCTCGCCCGGGCCCTCGGCGTGCTCGTCCCGGTGCTGGTGTGTCTCGCTGCGGGCGAGGTCCGCGCCGCCTCCGGTCCCACCGCGGAGGTCGTCGCAACGCAGCTGCGCGATGCGGCGATGGCCGGTCACGACATCGCCTACTCCTGGGTGAGCGAGCTCACCACGCGCTTCGGTCCACGCCCGGCGGTATCGGCGAACGAGCAGCAGGCCGCAGACTGGGCGAAGGCGCGG
>DASQRV010000442.1:0-3188 GCA_035642735.1 Steroidobacteraceae bacterium | reverse complement strand
CTTCTGGATGCCGACCTTTCTGCAGGAAGTGCGCGGCCTCTCACCCGATGCCGCCACGACCGGTTTCGGCAGCGTCGTCATCGTGACCGGCTTCCTCGGCACGGCCGCCGGGGGGTGGCTCGGGGACTATTGCCTGAAGCGCTCACCTCAGGGGTACCTGTGGTTCTCGGCGGTGACGACGCTCGCCGCCGCCCCGGTTGCGTTGCTCGCGCTGACCTCGCCGGCGCCGCGGATCTACTTTCCGGCGATCATCGCTGCGCAATTGCTGTGTTTCCTGTCGACCGGACCGATCAACGCGGCGATCGCCAACATGGTGTCGCCGTTCGAGCGCGCCTCGGCCATGGCGCTCAGCATTTTTGCCATTCATCTGCTGGGAGACGTGCCATCGCCGCCGCTCATCGGGCACCTGGCGGTAACCGGATCGCTCGCGCGCGCGGTGCTCGTGGTGCCGGTGGCACTCGCGATCGGCGGAGTGGTCTGGCTGTTCGCGGCGCGAGCCGATGGACGGGTGTCGCAGCCGGTACCGGCATGATTGCTGCGGCGCGCGCGTTCGATGCATCGCTCGCCCCGACCGCACGGCCGCTGGCGACGCTGCCGAGAGAACAGGTCGAAGCGCGCCTGCGCGCCGCGCTCGCGGCGGGGGAGGGGCCGGCCGGGGCACACTGCATCCACGAGCTGTGGATGCGGGGTGAGTTCGCGGTCAACATCGACTCGGCACTCGCGGCCTTGTGGCGCAGCGCCGCGAGTTCCATCCCCGAATGGCTGCCGATGCGCTACATCGACTGGTTGCCGACTCTTTACGAGGTGACGCGCGGCTTCCGTGCCGCGCGCCGCGGCCGCTACAACCTCTACCTGGTGCTGCTCGATTTCGCCGATCGCAACCGCGGCCCGCACGGCGTGTACGTCGGCGTGAGTCACTACACGCCGGCTCAGCGCTTCGATCAGCACAAGGCCGGCGTGCACGCCGCCGGCAGTGTGCTTCGACGCGGCATCGAGGTGCTGACAGGGCCGACGCTCCATCTGCAGCGCGTTGCGCGGCCCGAAGCGCTGCGCATCGAGGCGCAGCTGGCCGATGCGCTGCGTGATGCGGGACTGCTGGTGGAGGGCGGCCACTAGCGAGCGAGCGTCGCTTCCGGGCATTGATCGGTGTCGTGATTCAACGACGTCAGGCAGGCGTGGTCGGAAGCCGCCGACGACGCGCCGCGGCTCGGACCTGATATCGGGCGGACCGACGCTTGCCTCACCGTGTGCGACGTATTCGGCGACATACGGGAACTCATATGTGGGCACACGTGCGGATTCCACGGGCGGGGCGCGTCCCGATCCACAGCCGCGCCCACGCGTCTGTCGCTGTTGCGACGCGTCATCTCGTGACGCTCACGGTGGCGTTCCTTGCAGCGGTGCTGTTGCTCCTCTCACGCCCCGCCAACGGCGCCGACGTGGCGTTGTCTGTCACCATCGCTCCGCCGCCGCTGCCGGTCTACGAGCAACCGCTGCTGCCTTCTCCCGGCTGTATGTGGGTGCCGGGATATTGGAGCTACGGACCTGACGGCTACTTCTGGGTGCCCGGCACGTGGGTACTGCCGCCTGATCCGGATCTGGTGTGGACGCCGGGTTACTGGGGATTCTCCGATGGGGCCTATGCCTGGTACCCGGGCTACTGGGGACCGCAGGTCGGTTTCTACGGGGGCATCGTCTACGGCTTTGGCTACTTCGGACGCGGCTACGACGGTGGCTACTGGCGGGACCACCAGTTCTTTTACAACCGTGCCGTGAACAACATCGGTAACACCAACGTCACCAACGTCTACAGCAAGACGGTGGTCAACAACACTACCGTGAACAATATCAGCTACAACGGCGGACCGGGTGGTGTCAGCGCGCGGCCTACACCCCAGGAGCAGGCTGCCGGGCGCCAGCCACGTCACGCGGCGACCAACGAACAGGCTGCGCACGTGGCGGGCGCGAGAAACCAGCACGAGCTTCTGGCTGCGGTGAACCAGGGTCACCCGCCGATTGCCGCGACGCCCAAACCCAACACGTTCTCGGGGCCTGGCGTCGCGCCGGCGCCGACGCGACAGGAGCCGCCGCAACGTCTGGCGCAGGCGCCTCCGCCGCCACCGCCGCCTGAGCGGCGCGCTCCCGCGGAGCACCCGACACCCCCGGCCCCGGCTGAGCGAACGGCTCCCGAACGTCCGCCCGCTCACCAGTCTCCTCCGGCCGAAAAGTCGCCGCCACGGCAACGCCAGCCCGATCAGCCAGGGGAACCGCCGCGGCCGTGAGCCACGGCGGCAAGTCTATGATGCCGCGGGATGCGTGACGAAGGCCCGCTCGATCACGTAGTCGCCCGGCTCTCCCGTGTGCGGTGAGATGGCAAAGCCGCCCGCGTCGAGCAGCGCACGGACATCCTTTAGGAGCGCCGGACTTCCGCACACCATCAGGCGATCGACTGCCGGATCCAGCGCGGGCAGCTGCAGCTGCCGCTGCAGACGGCCGGACTCGAGGAGCACGGTCAGGCGCCCACGGGTGAGGTGCGGCTCGCGCGTCACGGTCGGGTGGTAGCGCAAGGCACTACGCACCCACTCGCCGAACAGCTCGTGCTTTCGGAGCGCCGCGATCCGTTGTCGGACCACTTCGGTCTCGCGCGCCCAGCGCACGCCATGGATGAAGATCACCTCGCCGAAGCGCGCGTACAGCTCCGGATCCTGGATGATGCTGAGGAAGGGTGCAGCGCCGGTGCCGGTGCAGAGAAGATACAGCCGCGTCCCGGGCCGCAGATCGGCGAGCAGCAGCGAGCCGGTCGGCTTGCGGCTCACCAGGATTTCGTCTCCGGGTTTGACGTGCTGGAGGCGCGAGGTGAGGGGCCCGTCGGGAACCTTGATGCTGAGGAACTCGAGGTGGTCGGCGTGATTCGCGCTCGCGATGCTGTAGGCGCGCAGCAACGGCCGCTCGCGCATCAGTCCGACCATCACGAACTGGCCGTTCTCGAACCGCAGCCCGCGATCGCGGGTGGTGCTGAAAGTGAATTGGGTATCGGTCCAGTGCTGGACCGCGAGCACGCGTTCCGTGCCGATGATCGCCATGCCTTGCCGCCTGCAAAAAAACGTCGCGCTATCGTAGCGAGTCCCGGACGTGCGCCCGGATGTTTTGCGTCATGGACTCATAAGCGCGCGTTATGAACCGCGAGC
>DASQRV010000441.1:0-3520 GCA_035642735.1 Steroidobacteraceae bacterium | reverse complement strand
CCCTTTGTCGAGCAGGTCCGGGTTGTCGCGCGCGAATGCGCCGAAGTCCTCCCACCGCCCGCCGTCGAGGCGCTCGGCGATCAGCGACAGGAACGCAATCGTGACGGTCTGGTGAAAAGCCTGCGGCTTGCCCGCCTGCCGCGCCATGCTGCGCAAGGCCCGCGAGAAATGCAGCACCGTCTCCGCAAAGTCGTGGCGGCGCAGCATCTCGAAGGCCATGCGCACGTGTTCGCGATGCGGGAAGCTCGCCGCCGCGATCTCGCCGCGCACGAAGCGCTCGAGGTCCGCGCAATCAGTGCCCATCCCCGTCCTCGCGCAGCTGGTGGGAGTCCGTGGCGGTGAGGTCGAGCCCGTACACTGCCTTCAGCGCCTTAACCTTGCCGAGCGTGGCCGCCGATAAGGGCGCCTTACCCTCGAAGGCGTGCAGCACGATGCCCTCGAGCAGCTCGCCGAGGGACATGTCGAGCTCGGTGGCGAGTGCCTTCAGCACCTTGAGCAACCGGCTCTCGAGACGCACGCCGGTCTGGATGCGGGTCACGGTCTTCATGGGAGCGTATGGTACCTTGGTACCAAGGTACCAAGCAACCGCCGCCGGGGGTGCCGCCAACCGGGGGTCCGCAATTTCGCGGCTGCCTTCAGCGGCGCGCGCAGCTCGGATACGGCGCTCCCTCACCCGGCACGATGGGGCAGAGCCGGATCGGGTTCAGGCGGGCGAGCTGTCTGGTCCAGTAGGCTACATCGACCGGGCGCGTCGCGGCGGAGTCGTGCCCGCGCTCGGTCCACTGCAGGGTGTAGTAATCGTTCGAGCCCTTCACGGTGAGCATGATGGCCGACTCGCTGTAGGACTCCCTGCCCGACGGCACGCGGCCGCAGCTGACGATGACCTCGTACGCATCGTAGCCGTCGACCTTCTGTGGCCCCGGCGCCGCGCTGCTGAAGCTGTCGGGACAGTTCCGCTGGAAGTCCGCGCTCATGCGCGCGAGCATCGCTTGCGGAGTCACGTTCGGATTCGTTGCCAGGCCGCGTGTGCCGGTGAGCGTGATCATGCGTGACCACTTGCCGAGGGTCTCGCCATCCGGGACCTGCTCGCGGATGTAGAAGCTGCCGCTGTTCCTCTCGTAGGTGGCTTTCTGCGACTTGAACTCGGGGGGCACCGAGAACATCACCAGCTGCGTGAAGACCGGAGTGACCACGGCAGGATGCGGCTCGGCGGGAGAGCCCGCGAGCGCCAGCGGACCACCGATCGATGCGATCGGGGCCAGCAGCACAGCGCCTCCCAGGCTCAGCCTGCGCATCCGGCGGATCGGCATGCTCCTTCGCTACGGATTCGGGCTCGATGCGGGACTATAGGCCAGGAGCGTCCCCGGCCGCCAAGCTCAAGCAGGCGGCGTCGACCTCGACCCGCTGGCTCTGCTGTAATACAAGGTTGCATGCAGACCGCACCCGACATCACCGGCTACCGGAAGCACTGGGCCGAGCGCTTCGGCCGCGCGCCCTTCCTCCCCATGTCGCGCGCGGAGATGGAGCTGCTCGGCTGGGACAGCTGCGACGTCATCATCATCACCGGTGACGCCTACGTCGATCACCCGAGCTTCGGCATGGCCATCATCGGGCGCGTGCTCGAGGCGCAGGGCTTCCGCGTCGGCATCCTCGCGCAGCCGGACTGGCACGGCGCGGAGGCCTTCGCCGCGCTCGGCCGGCCCAACCTGTTCTTCGGCATCACGGCCGGCAACATGGACTCGATGGTGAACCGCTACACGGCCGAGCGCCGCCTGCGGAGCGACGACGCTTATACGCCGGGCGGCGCGGGCGGCCGGCGGCCGGATCGCTCGGTGATCGTCTACGCGCAGCGTGCGCGCGAGGCGTTCCGCGACGTGCCGGTCGTGATCGGCGGCATCGAGGCCTCGCTCCGGCGCATCGCGCATTTCGATTACTGGTCGGAGAAGGTGCGCCGCTCCGTGCTGCTGGATGCCAAGGCGGATCTTCTGGTGTACGGCAACGGCGAGCGTCAGATCTGCGAGCTCGCCCACCGCCTGGCGGCCGGGGAATCGATTCACGACATCACCGATGTCCGTGGCACGGTGTTCGCCCGCAGAGCGTTGCCTACCGGCTGGATCGAGATTGACTCGACGCATCTCGATGCCCCGGGGCCGCTCGATCCCCCCGTCGACCCCTACGCCATGACAGCGGGCGGCTCCGCAAGCGGCGCGGGCGCGGCGCCGGCGTGCGCCAGTGCAGCCGCGACGGCCGGCGGCGAGAAGGTCGTGCGCTTCGTGCGGCGCGTGAGGAACGCCGATCGCGAGCGCAGTGTGATCCGCATGCCATCCTACGAGGCCGTGGCCGCCGACCCGGTGCTGTATGCGCACGCCTCGCGCATCCTGCATCTGGAATCGAACCCGGGTAACGCCCGTGCGCTGGTGCAGCGCCACGGGGACACCGACGTTTGGCTGAACCCACCGCCGATCCCGCTCACCACGCAGGAGATGGACTGGGTGTACGAGCGGCCCTACGCCCGCGCACCGCATCCGTTCTACGGCAAGGCCAACATCCCCGCCTACAAGATGATCCGCTTCTCGGTGGCCATCCAGCGCGGCTGCTTCGGCGGCTGTACGTTCTGCTCCATCACCGAGCACGAGGGGCGCATCATCCAGAGCCGCTCGGAGGATTCCGTCCTGCGGGAGATCGAGACGGTGCGCGACACGGTGCCCGGGTTCACCGGCGTCATCTCGGATCTCGGCGGACCGACCGCCAACATGTACCGCCTCGCCTGCAAGAGCCGCGAGATCGAGAGCGCCTGCCGGCGTCCCTCGTGCGTGTACCCGGGCATCTGCCCGAATCTCAACACCGCTCACACGCCGCTCATCGAGCTCTACCGGCGCGCGCGGCAGCTGCCCGGCATCCGCAAGGTGCTGATCGCCTCGGGCGTGCGTTACGACCTCGCCATCGAGTCACCCGAGTACGTCAAGGAGCTCGCCCAGCATCACACGGGAGGCTATCTCAAGATCGCGCCCGAGGCGCTGGCAGAGGGGCCGCTGTCGAAGATGATGAAGCCCGGAGTGGCCGCCTACGATCGCTTCAAGGCGCTGTTCGAGCGTTACTCGAAAGAGGCCGGTAAGGAGCAGTACCTCATTCCCTATTTCATAGCCGCGCACCCCGGCACCTCGGACCAGGACATGCTGGAGCTGGCACTGTGGCTCAAGCAGCACGGCTTCCGCGCCGATCAGGTGCAGGCCTTCCTGCCGGGCCCCATGGCGACTGCCACCGCCATGTATCACTCCGGCAAAAATCCGCTGAAGCGCATCACGCGCGCGAGCGAAGAGGTGTTGATCGCCTCAGGCGTGCGCTACGACCTCGCCATCGAGTCGCCCGAGTATGTGAAGGAGCTCGCCCAGCACCACACCGGTGGCTACCTCAAGATCGCCCCCGAGGCGCTCGCCGCGGGCCCGCTGTCGAAGATGATGAAGCCCGGGGTGGCCGCCTACGACCGCTTCAAGGAGCTGTTCGAGCGCTACTCGAAGGA
>DASQRV010000440.1:0-3166 GCA_035642735.1 Steroidobacteraceae bacterium | reverse complement strand
GTCCTGACGGAGCTGCGGTTTCCTGTTGGGAAAGAACAGGTTACGTCGCACGAACCCGGGCCGCGCAAGCCTCCGGAATTGGACAAGGAGTATGAAATGCTGTTAGATGCCCTCGGCTTTGAACCCGCGACCATAGATGTTCTCGTCGCACGCACGCGCCTGCCGGGCGAGTCAGTTGCCTCCATGCTGCTGATACTCGAGCTCGAGGGGCGTGTGGCGGCGCTCCCGGGCGGCCGTTATGGCCGAACACCTTGAGATGACGACTGGCAGCGTTCTCGACATCCTGATCTACGTCTTCGACCGCTACATGCTGGTTGAAGCGCCGGAGGTACCGCGCCGCGAGCAGCTGGCTCGCGACCTCGAGCGTGCGGGATTCGCGCCCGCCAAGGTCGAGCGCGCGCTCGACTGGCTCACCGATCTCGCCTTCGGACCGGGCCGCGAGCCCTTGCCGGCAACCTGCGCGCAGGCGCAGGGCGTGCGCGTTTTCTCCGACGGCGAGCTGATGCGACTTTCCACCGAGTGCCGCGGGCTGCTGCTGACGCTCGAGCGGGCGCGCGTACTGACACCGCCGCAGCGCGAGATCGTGATCGAGCGCCTGCTCGCACTCGATGCCGACGAGCCCGACACCGAGCAGCTGAAGTGGGTCGTCCTCATGGTGCTCTCGAGCGAGCCGGAGTGCGAGTTGGCGGTCGAGCGGCTCGGCGGACTGATGCTGGAAGCACCGGTCAATGCGCCGCACTGAGCGGACGGCGGCGCGCCGTTTGAATGAGGTCCGCGGCTCGCCCGCGGTTTTTTGTTTCAGGATCGGGCATTTTCGGTAACTCATGGCAGAGAACCTCGTCATCGTCGAGTCCCCCGCCAAAGCGAAGACCATCAAGAAGTATCTCGGGCGGGACTTCGAAGTGCTCGCCTCCTACGGCCACGTGCGCGACCTCGTGCCCAAGGAAGGCGCGGTCGACCCTGACCACGGCTACGCGATGAAGTACCAGGTGCTCGAGAAGAACGAGCGCCACGTCGAGGCGATCGCGCGCGCGCTCGGCAAGTCGAAGGCCCTCTACCTCGCCACCGACCCCGACCGCGAGGGTGAGGCGATCGCCTGGCACCTGAAGGAGATCCTCGACTCGCGCGGTACCCTCGACGGCAAGGACGTGCATCGGGTGGTGTTCTACGAGATCACGCGCAACGCCATCCGCGAGGCGGTCGGGCAGCCGCGCGGCTTGTCGATGGAGCTCGTCAACGCACAACAGGCGCGCCGCGCGCTCGACTACCTGGTCGGCTTCAATCTCTCGCCGCTCTTGTGGAAGAAGGTGCGGCGCGGGCTGTCCGCGGGGCGGGTACAGAGTCCGGCATTGCGCATGATCTGCGAGCGCGAGGAAGAGATCGCCGCCTTCGTCGCGCAGGAGTACTGGACCATCGAGGGCGAGGGCGCGCACGGCGGCCAGGCCTTTCCGCTTAAGCTCCTGGAGTATCGGGGCGAGAAGGCTGAGCAGTTCAGCTTCACCAACGAGACTGCGGCGCGCGAGGCCGAGAATTCGCTGCGCGCGGCGGCGGGCGCCACCGCGACCACGCCCGGGTCGCTGCGCGTGTTGGCAATCGACCGCAAACAGCGCCGCCGCAACCCGGCACCGCCCTTCACCACCTCGACGCTGCAGCAGGAGGCGGCGCGCAAGCTCGGCTTCAACGCGCGCCGCACCATGCGTCTCGCCCAGCAGCTGTACGAGGGGCAGGACATCGGCGAGGGCAGCGTCGGCCTCATCACCTACATGCGCACCGACTCGGTATCGCTCGCGGCGGAGGCGATTCAGGAGATCCGTGCTGTTGCCGCGCGGCTCTACGGCGCGCACGAGGTTGCCGAAGAGCCGCGCATCTACAAGACCAAGTCGAAGAACGCCCAGGAGGCTCACGAAGCGATCCGCCCGACTTCGGCGGCGATCACGCCGGCGGATGTCGAGGGCAAGATCGATGACGATCTCTATCGGCTGTACGCGCTGATCTGGAAGCGCGCCATGGCCTCGCAGATGAGCCACGCGGTGTTCGACACGGTCGCGGTCGATCTGCTGGCGGGCCCCGAAGGACCGCAGCGCCACCTGCTGCGAGCCAACGGCTCGACGCTGGTGAAACCCGGGTACATCGCGGTCTATCAGGAAGGCAGCGACGACGCCAAGGCCGATGACGCCGACCACGTGCTGCCGCCGCTGCAGGAAGGCGACAGCGTGAGCCTCACGCAGCTCGCCGCCTCGCAGCACTTCACCGAGCCGCCGCCGCGTTACAGCGAGGCCTCCCTCGTCAAGGCGCTGGAAGAGCACGGCATCGGCCGCCCCTCGACTTACGCCACGATCATCTCGACGCTCCAGGACCGCGAATACGTCGAGATGGACAATCGGCGCTTCGTGCCGACCGACATCGGCAAGATCGTCAACCGTTTCCTCACGCATCATTTCCACCGCTACGTGGAGTACGGCTTCACGGCCGCCATGGAGGATGAGCTCGATGCCGTCTCGCGCGGCGAGGAGCAGTGGACCACCCCGCTCGAGAAGTTCTGGAAGCCCTTCATCCACCAGGTCGACAGGATCGAGCGTACGGTCACCCGCGAGCAGGTCGCGCAGGCGCGCGAGCTCGGCAAGGACCCGGCCACCGGCAAGCCGATCACCGTGCGCATGGGCCGTTTCGGGCCGTTCGTGCAGATCGGCACCAAGGACGACGAGGAGAAGCCGCGCTTTGCGGGACTGCGCCCGGGGCAGAAGATGGATGCGATCACGCTGGCCGACGCGATGGAGCTGTTCAAGCTCCCACGCACACTCGGGGAAACCGCCGAGGGCGAGACCATCATCGCCAACGTCGGGCGCTTCGGCCCCTACGTGAAGTACGGCAGCAAGTACGCTTCGCTCAAGGAGGACGACCCCTACACGGTGACGCTCGAGCGTGCGCGTGAGGTCATCCGCCTGAAGAAGGAAGCCGACGCCAACCGTCTCATCCAGGATTTCCCGGACGCAGGCATCCAGGTGCTCAACGGCCGTTACGGCCCCTACATCACCGATAAGAAGAAGAACGCCAAGATCCCCAAGGATCGCGAGCCGAAGTCGCTGACGCTGGAGGAGTGCCGCGCGATGCTCGCGGCGGCACCTGAGCGCGGCGCGCGCTTCGGCCGCTTCCGGCGCGGCCAGCG
>DASQRV010000439.1:0-2742 GCA_035642735.1 Steroidobacteraceae bacterium | reverse complement strand
ATGGCGGCTGATCTCTTCGAGACCTACGCCGTCACCATGGTCGCGACCATGCTGCTCGGAGGCCTGCTGTACGCGCACGACAGTGCCGGTGCCGCGCTCGCGGCGGTGATCTACCCGCTCGCCCTCGGTGCAGCCTCCATCGTCGCCTCCATCATCGGCACCTTTTTCGTTTCGACGCGCGCCGGCGGCAAGATCATGACCGCCCTCTACAAGGGCGTGATCGTTTCCGGAGTCGTGTCGGCGGTGGCCTTCTGGTTCATCACGCAGCGGATCATGCCCGGCAACACGGCAATTTACCTGTGCGCGCTCATCGGCCTGGCGCTCACGGCGGCGATGATCATGATCACCGAGTACTACACCGCCACCGAGTACAGCCCGGTGCGCAAGGTGGCGGCGGCCTCGCAGACCGGCCACGCCACCAACATCATCGCGGGACTCGGCGTGTCGATGAAGTCCACCGCGCTGCCGGTGATCGCGGTGTGCCTCGCCATCTGGGGCTCCTACAAGCTCGGCGGCCTGTACGGCATTGCGATCGCCGCCACCTCGATGCTGTCGATGACCGGCATGATCGTCGCGCTCGATGCCTACGGTCCGATCACCGACAACGCCGGCGGCATCGCCGAAATGGCGGGCCTGCCGAAGGAGGTGCGCGCCATCACCGATCCGCTGGACGCGGTCGGTAACACCACCAAGGCGGTCACCAAGGGCTACGCCATCGGCTCGGCCGGACTCGCCGCGCTCGTGCTGTTCGCGGACTACAGCCGCAACCTCGAAGCCGCCGGCAAGCTCGCCAACTTCTCGCTGTCGGACCCGGCGGTGATCATCGGCTTGTTCATCGGCGGGCTCGTGCCGTACCTCTTCGCCGCCATGGCGATGGAGGCGGTGGGGCGCGCCGCAGGCTCGGTGGTGAACGAGGTGCGCCGCCAGTTCCGCGAGATCAAGGGGATCATGGCCGGCACCGAGAAGCCGGACTACTCGCGCGCGGTGGACCTGCTGACGCGTGCCGCCATCCGCGAAATGATCGTGCCTTCTCTGCTGCCGATCCTGGTGCCCATCGTGCTCGTGCTGGTCCTCAATTCCCTCATGGGCCCCGGGGCGGGGGTGCGCGGGCTCGGGGGACTGCTGATTGGCACGATCGTCACCGGGCTGTTCGTCGCCATCTCCATGACGACCGGCGGCGGCGCCTGGGACAACGCCAAGAAGTACATCGAGGAAGGCCACTTCGGCGGCAAGGGCTCGGAGGCCCACAAGGCGGCGGTCACCGGCGATACCGTCGGCGACCCCTACAAGGACACCGCCGGCCCCGCCATCAACCCGCTGATCAAGATCATCAACATCGTGGCGCTGCTGATGGTGCCGCTGCTGTAGGGCGGCGCAGCGGGCAAAAGCCGCGCCTTTTGCCCGCGGAAACGCAGGCGATGTCCGGCAAAATCGCCGCAGGCGATTTTGCCCAATCCAACTATGCCGCCAGCTGCAGCGGCTGCGGCCGGCCGATGGCGTACCCCTGCAGGTAATCGACCCCCATGCGGCGCGCCGCCTCCTCCGCCGCGCTGTCCTCGACCTGCTCGGCGATCACCTTGAAGTTCAGCGTGCGCGCGAGCCTGATCATCGCGGTCACCATCGCCTGGTTGACGCTGTCGCGCGCGAGATTGCGGATGAAGGAGCCGTCGATCTTCAGATAGTCGAGCGGCAGCGTCTTGAGATTGGAGAAGGACCCGACACCCGAGCCGAAGTCATCGAGCGCGAACTGGCAGCCCATGCCGTGCAGCACCCCGACGAAGCGGCGCGCGTGATCGAGGTTGGCGATCACCGCGCTCTCGGCGATCTCGAAGCACACCTGCCCCGGGGTGACACCGGTGCTGTCGAGGCACTCCACTACGAACTCGAGGAACTGCGCATCCCCGAGGGTCTGCCCGGAGATGTTGATGGCGACGCTGTGGCGGGGCTCGACGGCGATGGCGCCGCGGCCGAGCGCGGCGAGCGTGGTCTGTACCACCCAGCGATCGACCAGACCCATGAGGCGATAGCGCTCCGCGGCGCGCATGAACTCCGCCGGCAGGAGATCGTGCCCGGATTCGTCCTGTAGCCGCACCAGCACCTCCATGGCCGGGCCGCCGTCCTCGCCGTGCGCCGGCACGATCACCTGGTGGTACAGGTGGAAGCGGTTCTCCTTGAGCGCCGACTGCAGGCGCTGCAGCCACTGGATCTCGCCGGTGTGGCGCGCCAGCGCCTCGTCACGCGCCGAGTACACCACGACGCGCCCCGAGCCCTGCTTCTTCGCGACGTAGCAGGCGGTGTCGGCGGCGGCGATCAGCTCTTCCAGCGTGCCGCTCTCGCGCGAGATCTCCACCAGCCCGATCGAGGCGCCGACGTTGTAGATCTTGTCGCGCCACACGAAGCGATGGTCGCCGACCGCACGCGTCACGTCGTCGGCGATTTGCCGCGCCTTATCGAGCGGACAGCCGACCAGCAGGATGCCGAACTCATCGCCACCGATCCGCCCGACCGTATCGCTGTCGCGCACCGCATCACGCAGCAGCTTGGCAACCTCGCGCAGCATGCTGTCGCCGGCCAGGTGCCCGCTGGTGTCGTTGACGATCTTGAAGCGATCGAGGTCCAGGTAGCACAGCACGTGCTGCCCATCGCCGCGGTGGCCGCTCTCGATGGCCTCCTCCAGGCGCCGCTCGAACTCACGCCGGTTCACGAGCCCGGTGAGGGCATCGTGCGCCGCCTGGTAGGACA
>DASQRV010000438.1:0-2881 GCA_035642735.1 Steroidobacteraceae bacterium | reverse complement strand
GATTCTCCACGTGCCACCGCGGCGCGGATCGCTTTCCCGTGCTCGTCGAGGAGCGGCGCCGCCCGGACCGAGTGCGCACGCACGCCGTCGAACTGGAATGCCGGCCGCACGGAGCGCGTCGCGGCATGCGGTGTGTCGACCGGCACGACGACTCCGAGATGCTCCACCTGCGGATCGTGCACGACCTCGTCGATTCGGTTGACGGGTGCGTGTGGCACGTCCTGCGCCCGCAAACGCTCTATCCAGTGCGCGAGCGGTTTGCGGGCGAAGCGCGTGTCCAGCTCCTGCCTGAGGCTCTCGTACTCGGCAATCCGCCGGTCGCGCGAATTGAACTTTGCATCACGTGCGAGTTCCGGCGCTTCCAGTGCCGCCACCAGTCCCTCCCAGAACTTCTCGAGCGAGGAGAGGTGCAGCGCGATGAGCCGCGCATCGGCGGTGTGCAGGATGTAGGCCTGCGCGAGGCGCGGCCGATCGGCGGAACTCGGCGTCTGCCCCAGCGCAAAGAAGGCCGCGAAGGGCTCGACGGCGAAATGTGCCATCGCCTCGAGCATCGAGACTTCGACGTGGCAGCCGCGACCGGTACGCCCTCTTTGGACCAGGGCGCCGAGAATGCCCTGCGAGGCGTACAGCCCCGTGATGGCATCGGCGAGTGCCGGCCCGAGGAACTGCGGACGACGGTAGTCCACGACCACGCTCAGAAAGCCGCTGAGCGCCTGCGCCACGGAGTCATAGCTCGGGTGTCCCGCATAGGGTCCGGTCGCACCGAAACCGCTGATGGAGCAATACACGAGGCGGGGATTGAGTTTGAGTAAATCCTCGAGACCGGCGCCGAGCCGTGCGGCGGTACCCGGACGGAAATTCTGAATATAGACGTCGGCTTCGCGAACCAGACTGCGCAACACCTCGCCGTCGTCCGGACGCTTCATGTCGAGCGCGATGCTGCGCTTGTTGCGGTTATAAGCCTGGAAGTGCGGCGAATACTGCCCGCCCTGATAGGCGCGGTAGGGATCACCGTCGGGGCTCTCGACCTTGATCACGTCGGCGCCGAGATCGGCAAGCATCATCCCCGCGCAGGGACCGGTGATGAAGGTGCCCTGCTCAACGACACAAATGCCATCCAAAGTCGCTTGCATGGTAGAGCTGCGCGCTAGGCCTCTTCGCTCGGCTTGAAGCCGGGAGGCGCCTCGCCGTCGTAGTCGATCACCTGAGCAGCGGCGTGCGACATCACGAACCCGATGCTGCGCTGCTGTTCCTCGACCAGATGGGCGACGAGTCCCGCCGTCCGCGCGAGCAGCGGCACGCCCTTGAGGCCAGGAAGCGGAAAGCCAGCGTCCAGGAGCACGGCGGGGATCGCCCCGGAAACATTCAGCGCCAGTGGACGACCGAGCAGTGCCGGCATGAGCCGCTCGACGAGCCTCGCGATCTCGACGTAGCGGCTTGCGATGCCGGTCTCGGCCGCGACCTCCACCAGGCGAGTGGCGCGTGGATCGCCGCCGCGGTGTAACGGATGGCCGTACCCCGGGATCGCACGCTTCGCTTCGCGATACTCGCTCACCACCGCGGTTGCGGCGTCCTCGAGACTTGCGCCCTTGGCGGCGCGGTTGTGGATCTCAGCGAAGAACCTGCCGGCCGACTCGGAAGAGCCGAACACCGTCGAGCCGCACCCCAGCAGCCCGGCCGCCACCGCCCCCTGCAGCGCTTCGGGGGCCGCGGTGAGCGTCATGCGTGCCGCCTGCACACTCGGCACGAGTCCGTGCTCGGCGATGGCCACCAGCGTGGCATCGAGCACCCGCCGCTGAGCGGGTGATGGCACGCCGCCGGTCACCAGCAGCCAGAAATATTCGCTGAAGCCAATCGTGCCGACGAGCTCGCGCACCAGATCGCGCCCGCGCACCAGGATTGTGTCGGCGTTCGAGGTCGAGATCGCCGAGCTGCGCTGATCCTGCCGACCGATCTTCACGGTGCCCTTCCCCCTTAACACGGCCCTTTTCGCATAGCGAATGAACCGTCGATATTCGAAACGATACTGAACCCCCGCTCGAAGGCGCGTCAAGGGCAGGCCAGCCCACCTTCCCGCTTTTCGCATATCGAAATAGACTGCAGGTGTGGCACGCCGGAAAACAGCGCCGCCCCGGCGCGAAGCAATGGGGGGACTTGCCAAGGGACTCGCCGTGATCCGCGCCTTCGCGCGTGATCATGCCGCCCTGAGTCTCAGCGACGTCGCACGCACTGCCAACATTCCAGCCGCCACGGCACGCCGCTGCCTGCTGACGCTCGAGGACCTGGGATATGTGACGCGCAGCGGCCGCACCTTCCTGCTGCGTCCGAAGGTGCTCGAACTTGGCGCGGCATACCTCGAATCGATCAACATCGAGCAGATCACCAAGACCCACCTCGAGGAACTGGCCCGCACGACCGCCGATTCCGCGGCGCTATGCGTGCTGGACGGCACCGATATCGTCTACGTCGCGCGCACCTCGGTCCGCACGCTGCTGCGGCTGGAAGCGCACGTCGGCAGCCGCTTTCCGGCGCATGCAACCTCCATGGGGCGCGTGCTTCTCGCCGGCCTGAGCCCGGAACGGCTGAACCGCTATTTCGAGCACGCGAAACTCGAAGCCCTGACGGAACGTACGGTCACCGATCCGGCAAAGTTGCGGGGTTTGATCCAGGACTGCCGGCGCCTCGGCTACGCAGCAGTGGAGGATGAGCTCGCCTACGGGGTGATTGCGCTCGCCGTGCCGGTTGTCGACCACCAACAGCGGGTGGTAGCGGCGCTCAACTCCTCGAGCCATTCGCGACGGACGACCCGGGCGCGCCTGGTGCGTGAGCGTCTTGCCATGCTGCAGGAGGCGAGTCGCGAGATCTCGACCGACCTCGCTGC
>DASQRV010000437.1:0-2871 GCA_035642735.1 Steroidobacteraceae bacterium | reverse complement strand
GATCCTGCAGCGCCTCTACGAAGGCCAGACCCTCGCGACCGCGATCGCCGAGCACCCGGCGACTTTTCCCGATCTGTATGTGGCGGCGGTGCGGGCGAGCGAGAAATCCGGTGCCCTGCGCGAGGCGCTGAAGCGTTACATCGCCTACCAGCAGCAGGCCGACGCGCTGCGCAAGACGCTGGTGAACGCCTGCATCTATCCCGCGGTGCTGCTGGTGGCGGGCCTGCTGGTGACGCTGTTTCTGATGGGCTACGTGGTGCCACGCTTCAGCAGCATCTACGAGGATGTCGGCACCGATCTGCCGTTCGCCTCGCGAGTGCTGCTCCAGTGGGGTCAGCTGCTCGATGCGCACGCGGGGCTCGTGATCGCCGGCGCAGTCGCGGCACTCGCGGGCCTCGCGTACACGCTGTCGCGACCGGCGCTGCGGGCGGCGGCCGGCGCCTGGGTCGCGCGTATTCCGTCCGTCGGGCGGCAGCTGCACGTCTACCAGCTGGCGCGCCTCTACCGCACCGCCGGCATGCTGATACGCGGCGGTATCCCGGCGGTTGCGGCGCTGCGCATGTCCTCGGGCGTGGTCCGCGCGAGCTCACGCGCCGCTTATGCGGCGGCGACCCGCGCGGTCATCGAGGGCCAGTCGCTCGGCGACGCGATGGAGCGGCACGGGCTCACCACGCCAGTGGCGGCGCGCATGCTCCGGGTCGGTGAGCGCAGCGGCAACATGGGCGAGATGATGGAGCGCATCGCGGACTTCTGCGACGAGGAACTCGCGCGCTGGGTCGCGGTGGTCACGCGGCTCATCGAGCCGGTGCTGATGATCTTCATCGGCCTCGTGATCGGGGTAATCGTCGTGCTCATGTATTTCCCGATCTTCCAGCTCGCGGGGAGCATCCGATGAACGCCGTGGTCGCAACGCTCACCGATGGCCCGGGCGCAGTGCCGGGTCCGGAGACCGCGACCACAGACCCCGCCGAGACGGCGGGTGCAGTCGGTGAAGCACCCGCGTCGGTGGCAACTCTGGAGGAGTCCCTGATCGCGCGCGCCCTGCAGGAGGCGGAGCGCAGCAGCCGCCCGGTGTACGAGGTGCTGGCCGGGGCGTGCGGCTTGAGCGGTGAACGCTACGCACGGGAGCTCGCCGCCGCGCTCGATTACCGCTTCATTCCCGACCAGGCGCTCGCGGCGCTCGAACCGGATTTCTCGGTGCTGCCGCCTGCGGAGGCGGCGCGCCGCAGCTGTATCGTGGTGCACGAGGGACAGCAGCTCGTCGCCGTATTCAGCGATCCGTTTGATGAGGCGCTGCGCGGCTGGCTGGAGCTGCGCGTCAGCGCGCCGGTGGAATGGGCGCTCGCTGCCCGCGAGGAGCTCGCCAATCTCATCGTACGTCGCGCCGAGGCGCTGCGCGCCATCGACTCGGTGTTGCCCGCCACGCAGGCCGCCGCCCGGAGCGAGGAGGGCGTCGACAACCTCTCTTACGTGCGCATCACGGAGGACACGAGCCCGGTGGTGCGACTGGTGCACTCCACCGTATACGACGCCTTGCGTGCCGGGGCGAGCGACATCCACCTCGAATCGACCGCCATCGGTCTCACCGTGCGTTATCGCCTGGACGGCGTGCTGGTGGATGTCGCCACGGTGCGCGGTGTCGAGCTCGCCGAGCAGGTCATCTCGCGCATCAAGGTGATGTCGGAGCTCGACATCGCCGAGCGGCGTGTTCCGCAGGACGGCCGTTTCAAGATCGCCGTGAACGCCCGTCCGATCGACTTCCGCGTCTCGATCATCCCGAGCATCTTCGGCGAAGACTCGGTGCTGCGCATCCTCGACAAGCAAGCGCTCACCAAGATGAGCGGCCTGCGGCTGGACGTGCTCGGCTTCGAGGGAGAGATCATCGCGCAGCTGCGCCGGCTGAGCACCCTGCCATACGGCATGCTGCTCGTCACGGGTCCGACCGGCAGCGGCAAGACCACGACGCTGTACGCGGCCATCTCCGAGACGCAGACCGGCCGTGACAAGATCATCACCATCGAAGATCCGGTGGAATACCAGCTGTCCGGTGTGCTGCAGATTCCCGTCAACGAGAAGAAGGGTCTCACCTTCGCGCGCGGCCTGCGCTCGGTCCTCCGGCACGATCCCGACAAGATCATGGTGGGTGAGATCCGCGATCCGGAAACTGCGCAGATCGCCATCCAGTCCGCGCTCACCGGGCACCTCGTGTTCACCACCGTGCACGCCAACAACGTGTTCGACGTCGTCAGCCGCTTCGTGCACATGGGAGTGGACACCCACGGCTTCGTGTCGGCGCTCTCGGCGGTGATGGCGCAGCGCCTGGTGCGTATCGTGTGCGAACAATGCAGCGAGGCGTACACGCCATCCCGCGAGCTGCTCGAGGAATCACGCGTGCCGGTGGCGGTCGGGGCGTTGTTCAAGTTCCGCAAAGGGCGCGGCTGCGGGCACTGTCGCGGCACCGGCTACCACGGCCGCAGGGCGGTCGCCGAGCTCATGGTGCTGAACGATGAGATCCGCGAGGCGATCGTGAGCCGCGCGCCGGTCCGGCAGCTGAAGGAGCTGGCGCGGCAGGCCGGAGTACAGCTGATCCGCACCGCGGCGCTCGAGCTGGTGCGGCACGGGCTCACCACGATCGAGGAGGTCAACCGTGTCACCGTTATGGCGTGACGAGGTCGGGGTCTATCTGTCACCGCACCGGTTGTGCCTCGTGCGCATGCGTCGCGGTAGACGCCCGCGGCCCGTGGCCGAGCATGAGCAGCGCTTCGAAAGCGCCACGGAGAATTCCTGGGAAGCGCCGCTCGCCGCCCTGGCCGCGATGTTAGGGGAAGCGCCGTGGCGTGTTGCGCGCATGCGCGTCGTGCTCGCCGATCA